>CAYTLU010000212.1:0-2896 GCA_964438665.1 uncultured Bacteroides sp. | reverse complement strand
CCTTTGGAACTGTGGGCGGTCAGGTATTGAAGTTTGACATTTGAGCGGAATTTCGTGGAATAGACTTTGCCAGTTCTTTCGTCGTAGTTAAACTCACCCGAGTAACACAGGTTTCGGGCATCGAAGCCATAGCGGCCAATCAATAAGATAGACGCGACTTTGGAATCCGCCGTCGAACCACTTTGCAAAATATGTTCGATGGCCTTGTTCACCTCCTGCCCCAGAAAGTGGTAGCGACCGCCTTTTTCATGCTCTTTCCCTTTTCCAAGTTCTTCGCTATATGGGTAAATGACAATCGGATTGTCGATTCGTTTTGGGGATATCAGTTCTTTCTTTATCTGCGCAGCATTGCGTTGTACGAATGTTCCGGCAATGTCGATGATCTCCTGTGCGTTGCGATAAGTGCGCGTTATCTTCAACTCTTGCCCGTAACCGACTTCTTCGCAGAACTTGGTAAACAGAGGCAATACCGAACCGCTGAACGCATAGATAGACTGCCAGTCATCGCCGACTGCCACAATCTTTGCATCGCACAGCTGCGACATTTCGCGGATAAGGTTGTAACGTTGTCTCGAAATATCCTGATATTCATCGACGATGATGTATTTGTAGTCCAACTGCTCGTGGTCGATCTGTTTCTTGCGTATCAACTCTGCCGACTCGTTGATCATATCCTCAAAGTCGATGCAATGCTGTTCGTCAAGCGCCTGCTGATACTCATAATAACAGATCCGGCAGATATCGAGGAACAGTTTTGTCCGAACATTCTTTGTTTTGTGTTTGAACTCGTCAAACTGTCCCGATTTATAGCCCTGCGTCTTGAAATTATTGATAAAGGTGCATATAAGCGAGACAAGCCGGGTTATGTATTTGCTCTCCTCTGTATCAACAATCTTTTTATAGACTTCTCCGGCAGGGCGTTTATTCAGTTGATATCCGCGCTGTTCCAAACTTTCACGCAGATGCTCCAAATAATCCCGGCCGTCATTGTATATTGAAAAAGTATATATCAAATCCGTATGATGCTGCCGGTGCAGTCGGACCTTGTCATTTATGCGCGATTTATACCGAGACAGCTCTTGCTCGGTATAACGTGTGCTTCGGCCATCCTCCGTGATGCCGAAATGTTCTATATAAGTCGTTTTGTCGCCCTGCGTTATTCGGAAATCAGGGGTGTAGGGCTTGTTTGAGTCAAGGATACGGTATTGATAGATCGGTTCGTATTCATATTCAATCTGATGCAAGTAAAGGAAGTTGGCAATACGAACCTCCTCCATTGAGCGCAGCACCTCGTTGTTAAGGGTCTGCGCTTTGTGCGTTTTGCGGTCGATTATCTGTTTGACATATTCGCGCAAATCGCTTTTGATGGTAGAGAAATTAGTATTGGCTACGAACTGGAAATAATCATTCAAATCATTACCTTCATAAGGAGCCGAGAAATAAGAGCCGAAAAAGAGGATCAATTTATCGACCATCTCCTGATTGCGGAGTACGGCGGATTTTAAGTATTCATTGATAATATGATACATAAATCCTGCATCGACGATCTTTTTGCGCTCGGAATCCCCCTGCCGCAATATCGTATATCCGACAGAGTGAAAAGTGGTTATCGGACAATCGATATGCAGGCGATGATTGATTCGATCGCGCAGTTCATCGACGGCTTTGTTGGTAAAGGATATTACCAGAATCTGCGACGGGTCGATGCACTGTTTTTCTACCAGATACCGCACTTTGGCCGCAACGGTCGTCGTCTTGCCTGCGCCGGCACCGGCGATAACGAGTGTGTGGTCTTCATTTGAAAGTACCACTTCGCGCTGCTCGTCATCCAACGAAATAGCCGGGTCGCACGCCTTGAGAATATTGTCAAGATACGGTTTTTCAGATTTAAAATGCGCTGCAACAAACCGGTCGTTATGCTCTTTGATTATCGACGAGCCTTTTTGCAGATCTTTAATATCTTCATATCTGGTCAAAAAATTTTCTATCTGCGATTCATCCAAGCGATGTTTGGAGATATAATCCTCCAACATATCGGATTTCAACAGCGCTGCATAGAATTGCGACAGACTTTCATATTGTGATACAAGGTGCTTGTAGTCGCTACGAGCGATGAATTTGTCCTGCTTTAACAAGGAATCAAAAGAACTATTGAAAACCATAGTATTGGCGTATTCCGGCAGGGATTCAATAGTTTTGTTGGGTAAATCGGTAGATGGAACTGACGATTTGCTACTCCTTAATAATCCAACTTTTTTTATGGCATCCAATATCCCCATAGATTTATTGCAAAAGCCGAAATTCGCAATAAAGGTACGAAAAAACTCGATATTAAGAAGCTGTCTTATCCCGGAAATAGTTGACTCCTAAAAAGAGTCAACTTTTCCCGGGGTAAAACAAAAGCGCGATGCCGGTCAACCTTCGTGAAAAACGAATGAATCGCTCCTTCATAGTTGTTTTTCTCATAGCAAATAGGTTTGATAATGGTTGGGGGGTTGTTCGAATCAGTTATTTCATTTCGAAATCGACCAGTATCGGACGGTGGTCCGAAGGGTCGGAGAAGTTCGATACATAGGGGCTTTGAGTCGCCGACGTCCACTTGTCCACGACAGTCAGCGCATTCACGATGCGGGCGTACATCGAAGGCGACGCGAAGATGTAATCGATGCGGGAGTTGCCGAAGGTCGTCGATACGAAACAGCCCGGATAGCGCTCGGCGATGATGTCCATCTGATCGGTGTTGTCTAAAATATGATTGTGGACCAGCAGCCGGGTATCGTCGGCGGGATAGCCGTAGTACCAGTTGTCGTGGCGCGAACGCGAGTTGAAATCGCCCGCCATCAGCCAGTCCTGCTGCGCGGCGTATGCCGGATCGTTCACCGTCTTCGCGCAGATA
>CAYTLU010000211.1:0-4684 GCA_964438665.1 uncultured Bacteroides sp. | reverse complement strand
ATGGGGAATGAAAAAGAAGCCCTATCGCTTTAAAATGAATAAAAAGGCCAGTGTCTGCGGTTTGCCGAAAGCAAAGTCGTTCGTGCTTCTCGCCAACTATATCGACTGCTCGCTGATGCGCAACAGTATTGCTCTGTGGACAGCCAATTATCTAAAAATGCCGTATGCCAATCATGGCGTGCCTGTGAAAGTCTATCTGAACGGAATCTATAAAGGCGCATATCTGTTGACCGAAAAAATCGGCATCGGTGGCGGCTCGGTAGATATAGATGAGACTACGGGTCTGCTCTTTGAACTGGATTCAAACTATGATGAGGCCTTTAAGTTCAGGTTCACATGGGGTGACGGAAATGTGCTTCCGGTGATGGTCAAAGATCCTGATCTGACGGAGATTGCAGCGGGTCTTAACACTACCGCCGATGAATATTTCCGGACATGGCAGAATGATTTCACCGCGTTTGCCAATGCGGTTGTAAACACTCCGACAACCGGTAGCCTGAAACAGTATGTCGATATAGAGTCTGTGGTCAACTTTTTCATAGTCAATACGCTTGCGGGCAATCATGAGCTCCAGCATCCCAAGAGCTTCTATATCTACAAGGAGAGCATCGACGGCGTGTATAAATTAGGTCCGGTGTGGGATTTTGACTGGGCATTCACATTCGAGGGGGCTGAGGGCGCACCGGCTGACGTTCCATTAGTATCTAATAATGGCGATTGTAGCGGATATTCGTTTATCAAGGCGTTGATGAGCAATGAGGAAATCCGCGCGTTGTATAAGGAGAAATGGGATGCATTCGTAAAGGACGGTTATCCCAAGCTCAAAGAATATATGGAAGAATATGCCAATCTGATTGAACCGTCAGCTAAGGAAAACGGATTGCTCTGGCCTGCGGATCACAGTGTCAGCTGGCGTCTCAGTGAAAGCTCGTTTGAGTTCCGCAAGAATTTTGCAGCTCTGAAAGCGTGGATCGACCAGCGAATCAATTATTGCAACAATCATCCCAATTACGGAATCTACAAGTAGGATGATTGTCGGAAAAATATAATGATGGCGGCTCGATGGGCCGCCATTATTATTTCCGGTTTGTTAAATGTCGCGGTAAAGGTCGAACGCTTCCTGTCGGGAGGCGTTGATCAGTTCAGGCCAATGGGCATCGCTGTTTATTATGACAGGCACGCCTGATTCTTTAAGCCGTTTCCAGAACGTCTCGGCAGGAAAAAACCGGCCATGCTCCTGTCGGGCTTTTGTGTTGATTTCAACGGTGACACCGGAAGCAATGATGGCTTCTGTCAGTTCATCGGCGCGGTCTCTGTACCATCCTTCCTGTTCGATGCCCTCGCAGAAGTGTCCGGCGTTATGGCCTATCTTGTCGTAGTGTCCGATAATGTCAAATCCTCCCAGCCTTATCATCTCCATTGACTGATCATAGAATGTGTTGACAACGTAGCGGATGTCATTCCGGAAATGGTCTGCCATTTTGCGGCGGAAACTGTCAAAGCGGCCATCGATATCCACCATATCTCCATTTTGGGTTGGAATGAAGTGGACAGAGCCAATCATGTAGTCAAGTCCCATGTCTTGAAAATAACCGCATGCGGGTCCCCAGTGCGCGCCGAGGAAGTCAACTTCCATTGCTTTGTAGAATCGGGTGGGGGAAGAAGCGTGAATCCGCTTCAGCCGTTCGGTTTCGGCAAAATATACTGCGACATCATCTTGCAACATGTTGCAAGAAGTGTGGAACGGCGTAGGGGAGTGGGGCGTGAAACCGTAGTGATCGAATCCTTGTCGGACGGCTTCAGCCGCGAATTCGGCCATTGTTGCATGTCCATCGCAAAACTGTGTATGAGAATGGAAGTTGTAAAGAGTTGATGTCCCTATGAGGTCTATGAAATCAAGCATTGGTTTTTAATGGAGGTTTTGTGAGAGTCCGTTTGTGTCTGAAAAACAAAATGGAGAGCAGCAAGGCCACTGCGATTCCGCTTGTCACACCAGTCTGCAGGTCGAGTCCGAATCCTTCGGGCCGCGGAGCGACCAGAAGATAGCAAGAGCAGACGACAGTCATGAATATCGCCGGAACGAGGCTGATGATGTATGCTTTGTTATGGCGTGCGAGATAGACGGTGACAGCCCAGAGCGTGAATACGGACAGGGTCTGGTTGCACCATGCGAAATATCGCCAAAGGGTGTTGAAGTCTATCATCATTATTGCGGCTGTCAACAGGAATATCGGAATTGCTATTGCCAGTCGAAGCCATATCTTTTTTTGTTTTGCTCCCATAAAGTCGGCCACGGTCAGACGGGCACTGCGAAGCGCCGTGTCGCCGGTGGTGATCGGAGCGGCAACAACGCCCAGCACGGCAAGCACACCTCCAAACGAGCCAAGCCAACCGAAAGAGACATCGTGGACCAGCGATCCGGCGGAGTTGCCTTCTTCGGCCATATAAGCGGAAAGCTGCTCATATCCGCCGGTGAAAGCCACCGCAGCCGCAGCCCATATAAGAGCCACAATGCCTTCGGCGACCATTGCGCCGTAGAATATCGGTCGGGCGAGTTTCTCATTGGTCAGACAGCGGGCCATCATAGGCGATTGCGTAGCGTGGAATCCGGAAATTGCGCCACAAGCAATGCTTACAAACATCATCGGGAATACCGGCGCTCCTGACGGATTTCGGGTGGAGAAGCTATCGGCAAAGCTGACCGGAATATCGATGCCTGTGAATATCAACACACCCAATATCCCCGCCGCCATGAACAGCAGGGCGAACCCGAATATGGGATAGAGACGGCCTATCAGTTTGTCGATCGGGAGCAGAGTCGCCAATATATAATAGGAGAAAATGGCTATTATCCAGAATGTCTTGTCAAGATAGTCCGGCGTCATTGAAGATAGCAGCCCGGCAGGGGTTACGACAAACACAGCTGCCACCAGAATGAGAAGCAGCACGGAGAAACAGCGCATCAACTGTTTGATTCCGGTTCCCAGTTCGCTGCCAATGATCTCAGGGAGCGAAGCTCCGTCTTTGCGTATGGAAATGACGCCGGAGCAGAAATCATGAACCGCGCCTCCGAATATCGTTCCAAGTGCAATCCAAAGGAACGCTGCCGGCCCGAACATTATTCCCATTATCGCGCCGAAGATCGGGCCTAGCCCGGCGATGTTAAGAAACTGAATTAGAAAAACCCGCCAAGGTTTCATTGGATGGTAGTCAACATCATCGCGCAATGTGATAGCCGGCATTGCCCTTTTTGAGTCCGTGGCCATGATGCGATCCACAAGCGCTCCATAGATAAAATAGCCAGCGATAAGGATGGCAAGAGAGATCAGAAATGCAGTCATTGGTTTATTCGATGTGAGATATTACCAGATTAGATGCTGCCCGGCCGGAGAGTCATGGCATTTCGGATTTGACAACTTCGTTGGAAAGCCGGCGCAACTCGCTGCGCAGCGATTCAATGCGCTGTTCGGCCTGAAGTATTTCACTATTGTTTGAAGCTCCGGAGGCAAATGCAGCGCGCATTTCAGCCAGCGCGTCTTCCTCCATTGACAGTTTGAATTGCGTGTCGAGAAAAAGTTTCATCGCTTCGGCCGCTTCAGGCGAAGAGAAGTCGGACATCCGTGAATATATCTTTCCACCGGGCATGGCGAATTGAAATTCGCGGTCGCCCGAAGGTGATTCGTTGTCGAGGGCGGCAATTGCATTTTTGACTCGTGTGCGGTCAACCGAGGCATTTCCGGTGCCGGAAATGGTAGTGATCTTTGCGCGGGCTATCAGGTTGGGAGTATCGGCCGGATAGTTAACGCGCAGTTCCTGCGGCACGAATACATAGATGGTCACTTTTCCGTCAATGCGGTTGCGGTCAGTGGCCCACCATCCGGCACCAGTAAGTTCGTCTATGACCAGCATATAGTCGTCATAGGGAGAGTTGTATGGCATGCCGATGTTCTGCGGCTGAAGAAATTCATCGCCGTTGTTGCGAGAGATGAAGATATCATATCCTCCGAGCGATTCATCGCCCTGTCCGGCAAAATAAAGCGTCGAACCGTCAGCCATCAGAAACGGATAGGCAGCGTTGCTGACACTCTCCAGCGCATTTCCCAGTGGTTGGGGCGATTCCCAGGTGTCGTCGGCCAACAGATGCGAGCTGACAAGCCGGCGGCTATTGGCATCGGCGGGCTGACTCCAGATCATGGTTTCACCGGATTCGCTGATAAAAACAGTCGGGTTGCCATCGGTTGCCAGTTCTTCCGGCAGAGAGCCGTTTTCGGCTATATATCCTGTCGGGGCTGACAGGTTGTAGGCTGTGAAAAAGTCATCCTTGTCAACCGTCAGACTGTCGATGATGGCAATATTTTCTACTCTACCAAGCATAGCCGACCCTAGCATAGCGCGCCGTTTCAGATCCTCTGATTTTGAATCGGATGATCCTTCGGATTCTTCAAGAAGTTCTAACGCCTTGTCAAACTGATAGTCGAGAAAAGCCTGTTCGACATTTGAAAGGAGTCCGCCGGTATTGGCCTTTGCTTTGGCGGCTTTCGAAGTTTTTGCTTTTGCCGTTTTCTTTTTGGCAGTCGCGAAAGCAGAGTCAGGGAAGCCGATTAGACCTATGACAAGTGCAAAGACTGTCATTATACGTGTGATATGTCCGGTTAGTCTCATAATTCAGATCTTAATTGCTGTC
>CAYTLU010000210.1:0-6935 GCA_964438665.1 uncultured Bacteroides sp. | reverse complement strand
ATTGATAGGCCGAGATCAGCGCGGGAGCTTTTCCCGGGGCTTCTTTTATGATGATCGAAGTCCGGGGCGCGCTCCAGCTGTTACGGCTGTCCTGCACTCGGTAGGTCAGCAGATGGAATCCGGCTTTCAGATCGGCGGTGTTGACCGTAGCGGAGCATTGTCCGGCGACAACCGGTATGGTTGTCCGGTTGGCGGGATCATCGATCCAATATTCGATGGCTGTCGCCGTTGCCCGGCTTGGCGTCGGGGTTTCTTTGAAGAACAGCGAAGTCTGCGGCGCGGTCCAGCGGCCGGCAGCATCGCTTGCCATGTACGTGATCAGATGATGGCCTGAGTCATAGGCTCTCAGATCGACCGCGGCCGAGACCTCTCCGCCGGTATATGTTCCGGTGATGAGATTGTCGGAGCTGTCGATCCAGTATCTATATTGTCCCTGCTGTGCCAATGTCTGAATGGCCGCTGACAAAAGCAGAAGACAAATGAAAATATGTCGTCGCATAGTTGTTTGTCAAATAGCGGTTTAATCGTGCGCTTCAACCGTGAAAGAAATCTGAAGCTGGCCATCGGCGCTCACTGTCGAGGGAACGGCTGCGCTGGTGATCTGCGGTATTGCCGGAATCAGTGTGTATGGTGTCGAGCCGCCGTAAGCGCCGATCTGCGATCCGTTGAACTCGTATCTTGCCGCTGCCTCATCAGTCAGTTCATAAGTGGCAGTCGATTTAAACAGTGCTTTTATTTCATCTCTCGACAGACCAATCATATTTTCGCTGTATAATGGTTCCGCTATTGATGAAGATGAATCATATATGACATTTGTATAGCGCATTGTGGAACTGAAACTACTGCTACTACTTAGGTTACCATTGATGATACTGTTCTTGATGGAATGGTTCGATGCCGAATAGGGGGTGGATGTGATAACACAGCGGTCTATTACAGCCTCTATTTTTAAATCATTATTTCCAATTATGCAATTATGAATATATAAATTAGAAGCGACTGTCATAGCATTAGTATGTAAGGAGCTAATGTGGCATTGGGATATCTCGCAATTATCCAATGTGTGATTGCTGCTATTTAAAGGATTAAGTGAATACGGGAATTTACAATTTTTTATTGTGGTGTTTAAGAATGTCCCTGAATTTGTGACGGTGCAGTTTCCGAAATTGAGTCCTTCCAAATGCAGCCCTGATTGTTCTGCCGGTATATTTAGATAAAGATAACCACGACTTGAATTCTTTATCTTTATCGTGGTAAAATCGCCATAACCTTGTATTTTGAGGGCTTTTGTTATATTATATTTATCATTGATTAGAAATGTTCCTCTGGAGAGGGAGATGAGATCGCCGGGTTCGGCAGCTTCAACAGCTTCCACTAATGCGTTTTCGCCGTAGAATGCACGTGGAGTGCCGTTGTGTTGAAGCACTGCCGTCAGGCGTTCGGTTGCAGATACGTTAAGGACTACGAGGCTCATTATAGCCAACATGATAAGGCGTAATGAATTTTTCATTTTGTAATTGTGTTTAATTATTTGATATGTGAATAATGATTGGTCCGGATGGATTATAAGAATGTATTTATAGATGTGTATCTGTGTATAAATAGAGCCTGGATTATAAATGCAAAAATAGTAGAAAATATATTAATAGTCAATAGATAATTGTCTAAAAATTAGATATTTAGTAAAAACCCGCAAATCTCCCTATGGTTTCCCCTAACCCCAATCAAAAAAGAAACCATCTCAAATGAGACGGTTTCTTGCAAGCTGTGAAAAAGGTTAAAAATATATGATGCCGCATCGGCGGCGGTCACTCGGATTTTATTTGTCGAGATGCTCGTATTTCAACGTCATGGTGGGCTGGTCGCACACTTCTGCCGGGCCGAAATATTGAATCGGGCCGGGGAACACGTAGGCTGTTTCAATCGCCCAGTCGTTGCGTTTTGCAGCAAAGCGCAGGAATGGCGTGCCATCCAGACGGACGAGAGCTTTTTGGATCACGGGCTTCATCTCACCGTGGCGACGCTCCATGTTGAACATCATCGAGATGGGTATGCCGCCGGCCAACCACTGAACGGAAGGTTTGGTCAGGTTGCGGAGGCTTGACATATAGCCGGTCACTCCCGCATTGATGAGCATTGCAGCGTTGTAGCCGAGTGCGTAGCAATAATCGGCATCGAAGTTGGACGGCGCTGCGCAGCGGCCTTCATAGCCGAAGAAGTGATGCAGGGGTGAGAATTTGCCGGTGTAGCTGCCGTTGGCGGCCATCTCTTTCAGACGGTTGCCGACCATTTCGCTAAGCAGTTTTTCGGTCTCGATGAGCGACACTTGAACGTTTCCGTGGGGGTCGCGGTCGAGGGTCAGCTGGCGTGCTACGCCCTCCGGAAGAGAAGCATAGACGGTGGAGCTGTTGCGCGAGAGGCTTTTGATGACGAACGCACGCTGTTCGGCGGGAGTCCATTCGGCAAATTCGGGAGTCTTGGCGAGGAGGTCGTTGAGTTCGGCAATGAGGTTTTTCATTGCGGGGATAAACTCGATAAGACCTTCCGGAATAAGCACTGTTCCGAAGTTGTCGCCATTGGCAGCGCGTTTTGCAACGATGTCGGCAATGTAGTTGACAACGTCCTGGAGTGTCTGGTTCTTCGACTCTACTTCTTCGGAGATGATGCAGACATTGGGCTGGGTCTGAAGCGCACATTCGAGGGCGATGTGCGATGCCGAGCGGCCCATCAGTTTGATGAAGTGCCAGTATTTCTTTGCAGAGAAACAGTCGCGCTGTATGTTGCCGATGAGTTCGGAATAGACCTTAGTTGCGGTGTCGAAGCCGAAAGACGCTTCGATCACTTCGTTTTTCAGGTCGCCGTCGATTGTCTTGGGGCAACCGATCACCTGAACGCCTGCTCTTATATTCTTATAGTATTCGGCGAGAACTGCGGCATTGGTGTTGGAGTCATCGCCACCGATTATAACAAGCGCGGTGATTTCAAGTTTCTTGAGGATTTCAAGACCTTTGTCGAATTGCTCTTTCTTTTCGAGCTTGGTGCGTCCCGAGCCGATGATGTCGAAGCCGCCGGTGTTGCGGTATTCATCGATGATGTTGGAGGTCAGCTCTCTATATTTGTGATCAACAAGTCCGCCCGGACCCATGAGGAATCCGTAGAGACGGCTTTCTTTGTTGATTTTTTTCAGTCCGTCAAACAGGCCGCAGATGACGTTGTGTCCGCCGGGAGCCTGGCCGCCTGAAAGGATAACGCCGACATTCAGGGCTTTGCCGGAAATATTCTTGGAATTTTTTTCAAAATGGATTTCAGGAAGACCGTAGGTGTTGGGAAAAAGTTTCTTGATCTCTTCCTGATCGGCAACCGACTGCGTGGGCGCACCCTCAACAACGGTCACCCCGCCTGTGAGCTCTACCGGCAGCTTGGGCTGGTAGGCAGCGCGGACTATTTGCAAAGCACTTTTCTTCATCTATGATTGGTGGTTAGAGGTTAAAAATTCTATTATGTATGGATTTAGGTTGCAAAGTTCGTAAAAAAAAATGGTTCTGTCAATCCTGCAACAGTTATTTTCGGAACAACCGCTTTTTTCACCGTTTTTTCACCGGATTGATGGCCTTCCATATCCGTTTGATCAATCATGACTATTTCGGGTTGCCGGCAATGGAAATGCGAAGATTGTCAGGCTTTAGGTATCGCGTTGCCATTTCGGATATGATTGCCGGGGTCAGGGATGTGATCGTGGTCTGTTTGCTGTCGAAATATCCCGCCGGCAGGCCCTGTGTCTGTGCGGTGATATAGTGGTCGGTGATGCTGATGGGCGAATCGAGGACGGCAGCCTGCATTGACAGGGCCGACTGTTGCAGCCGGATCAGCTCATCGCCGCAGGGCGGATCTGTGGACAGCCGCCGCAGTTCGGCTGCCGATTCTTCGATCACCTGCCTGACATAGCGGTTGTCGGTCTCTGCCGAGATGTTGATGTAGGCATCGTCGATATATCCCTGGACAGAGGCGTTGATGCCGTAGGTCAGGCCTTTTTCTTCGCGGATGTTGAGCATCAGGCGGCTTCCGAAATATCCTCCGAGCGCATAGACCGTCATGTGCAGGGGCAGATAGTCGGGGTGCGTGCGCGGAATCGCCGGAAGCGACAGTATGATGCTGCTTTGGCTTGAATCGGGTTTGCGGGTGACGTTTTCAACGCCGGCCGGGGCTGCGTTGAACCGGTTGACGGTCAAAGGCAGCTCATCGCCGCTGATAACCGCTTCGTCAAACGCGTCACAGACAAGGCTTCGGATGTCGGGCGTTATGTTTCCGCACATATAGAGCGTCAGATTGCCTGCAACGGCATATTTCCGATGGAAATCGGCTATCTGCTCTGCCGTGATGGCGCGGACGCTTTCGGGGACGTCTTCGGAGGCAAGCGGATGTGACGCTCCCATGATCTGGCGTTCGCCTTCCACCGATGAAAGATAGCTGACATTTTCCCGGGAAATCGCTATGTTTTTCGCCAGCGCTTCACGCCTGACCGACAGCTCCCGGTCGGGGAATGTCGGGCGGCATACGATTTCGGCAAACAGCGGCACAACGTCGCGAAGCCGTGACCGGAGGGAGTAGAGCCTGTGGATCAGATGGTGTGATGACATGTCGCTTTTCAATGTCGCACCGTTGAAATCCAATCTCTCCGAGATCTGACCGCTATTGTGGCCGCGGCAGCCTTCACGCTGCATTATTGCTGTCAGGACGGCTTTGGCCGGCGACAATGCTTCGGCAGATCCGCCTGCAACCACTGCGGCGATATAGACAACGGAGATTTCCGGCTTGTGATGGATAAATACTCCGATTCCGGAGCTTGATTTGATATGGCGGATTTCCGGCAATGCCGGTGCGCTCATCAGCGTTATATTTGGTGGTGTCGATCTGAAATCTTCCATCGGCATGTTAAATTCTTCTTTAATCATCAGTCTTTTGAACCATTGCGATTGCGCGCGCAAGATCGGCCGGCGTGTCGATTCCGAATGAGCGGGATTCGGTCAGAGTCATGTGTATTTTATAGCCGGCATCGAGCCATCGGAGCTGTTCAAGCCGTTCGGCGGTTTCAAGCATGCTCTCCGGCAATGCGGCGATGGCGCGCAAGGTGTGCGGCCGGTAGCCGTAGAGTCCTGCGTGGATATGAAACCGGCAATGCTCAACCCATTGCTTCCACGGAACGTCGCGGACATACGGCACAATCGAGCGGGAGAAGTAGCAGGCTCTCATTCGGGAGTCCATCACCACTTTCACCGCATCGGGAGAAAACAGGGCTTCAAAACCGTCGGCCGGATCGAAAATGCGTGCAAGCGATGCGATTTCAACCTCTTCTGAATCGAAAAGGCGTATTATTTTCTTTATGTCGTCAGGGTCGAGAAACGGTTCATCGCCTTGGATGTTGACCACTATGTCCGGATCCGTGCCTAGACGGTCGAGGGCGGCGGCGCATCGTTCTGTGCCGTTGCGGCAATTGTCGGGTGTCATTACGACTTTTCCGCCGAAACGCTCCACTTCTTTGCGGATAAGGTCGCTTTCCGTGGCTACAACCACATTGTCCAATGCTTGAGAGACACGGCGATAGACATGTTCGACCATTGTCATGCCTGAAATCCGGGCCAGCGGTTTGCCGGGAAAACGAGAAGATCCGTATCTTGACGGGATGATTCCTATAACGTCCATATTTGACATTAGCAATTTTCGGGTAGTAACCTTGACAACCTATTTTTCGTGCAAAAATACGGATTCCGTTTCATAAACAAAAAAATAAAATATTGCAATATGATTAAAAATATGTATATTTGCACACTATATTAGTGTAATATCATTTATCGGTCGCCGATGCGGAAGGCGGCATAAAAAATCAATTTTATCCATGAAAAGAATTTTTACTTTATTGTGTTTGTTAGCCGTCGTTGCCTCTGCCGGGGCGTCGATAAAGGGCTACAAGAGTGTGCTGCTCAATCACACAGACGGATCTTCCGATATAATTGCCATTGAGGAAGACATGACAATCGAAGCCTCCGCCGGAGTGCTGACACTTTCCTGCGCGAAAGGCGACATCGTAATCTCGATTTCGGATTTGCGCAATTGGACCTACGGAACAGTTTCCGGGCAGGATAATCTATGGACCGGAATCGAGTCGCCGATTGAAGATGGAGTCGTTGTCCGGATGGGTGCTGACTGCATTGAATTGCAGAATCTTCCCGGCGGGTCGGATGTTATGCTGACATCGATTGACGGTCGGGTTGTCAGAACGGTTCGCGTTGATGGCGGCTACGTCAGTCTGCCGCTTGCCGACCTCCGCGGCGGCGTTTATATTTTGACCTATAATAAGAAATCACTTAAAATCGCTGTAAAATAATGAAAAAGATATTGTTTTCCGCCGTTGCCTTGACAATAGCCTGTGCTTCGGCCACAGCCCAAAATGAGTTGTACCACGTGTTCCGCAGCGATGATAATTTCACCACGGTCAAAGGGTCGGATGTCAATACGATTACCCATAAGGGTGATAAGACAAACGGCTTCACCCAGTTGATATTCAATCTGTCGGATGGCTCGAACACAACTATTGACCTTTCGGTTATAGACAGTGTGCAGGTTCGTGCCACCGGACTCCCCGAGTTTCACGTGACTCTTCAGGACTATCCGAACTGGACGGAGCTTCAGGGAGCGAAAGATGATATTCATCCGGCCACATTATATATGAATGGATACGGAATGTATGACGATATCTCCGAACAGACCGTTGAATTCCGCGGCCGCGGCAACTCGACATGGGGAATGAAAAAGAAGCCCTATCGCTTTAAAATGAATAAAAAGGCCAGTGTCTGCGGTTTGCCGAAAGCAAAGTCGTTCGTGCTTCTCGCCAACTATATCGACTGCTCGCTGATGCGCAACAGTATTGCTCTGTGGAC
>CAYTLU010000209.1:0-7892 GCA_964438665.1 uncultured Bacteroides sp. | reverse complement strand
GTAATCGGCAGAAGCATTTACATTACCCTTATCAGCGAGGGTTTTCATCATTGTGCTGCCCCTTTTGCAGTCTTGGGCAATGCTGCCGGCACCGATTACGAGGGCACTTGCTATTTCATATTGTGCTTTCTCGTATCCTTTTGCAGCAAGTTCTTCTAAAATTTCAAAAGCTTTACGTTTATCGAGAAGGGAGTCTTCTCTCAAATAGGTCAGAGCTTCCTGAAATCTTTTTTCAAGCGATGTAGCCGTGCCTTGTGCCTCTGCGGAGAGTATCGACAGCGATACAAGTAGCAAGATTATGTATTTCCTGATTGATTGCATTGCCTTCCAATTTATGGAGATGGCATAGTTTGAGAACATCACGTCTGCGTTGTCTGTCAATTTTTGTAACATAGGTAAGTGTAATCTATGCCATATAGCAATCTCCAAGTCAGGCGGTTAAAAAAGAAAGCGTGAGATGCTGTACTTAGTTGCTCCATTCATCTATAGAGGCTCTCGCATTGCCCATCACAGTAGAATAGAGCAACGCCGAAGCCTCACGCTGTATGATATTTCAAATAGAGCTTGTTGACCAACAAACTCTACATATTATCATACCCGAAGACATCTACCGTTGCTTAATCCTTGACTGTGATTAGAATTTGCGAGATTCCTATAGACAAGAATTAGCGTCAAGTAAACGCTTTATAAAATATGTCTGCATCCCGCCCACGAGCCCATATCGGACTTCGGCAGACGATATGCACCTGCAAATTTAATCGTATTATTTAATGCAGCAAATAATTCGGTATAAAAATTTTATCAGTAGGAAAGCAAACGAATATCAATGAGGATTTGCCCAAATCAAAAATTGTGCTTATATTCGCCGGAAATTATCTAAAATCTGTTATCATGAAGAAATTCATTTTATCCTTTGCAGCAATTGCCGCGGCATCTCTGATGTGGAGTTGCAGCGACTCGGAAGACGAACCGACAACCCCCCCGAAAGAACCGGAACCGGAAACAAAAGACTGGCATCTTATATGGTACGATGACTTCAACGGAGAGTCAATCGACCCTGAAGTGTGGAGTCGCACTGACCGTGGCACCCCCGACTGGGCAAACACTCAGTCGAAAGACGACCGATGCTATGAGATGCGCAATGGCGCAATCGTTCTCAAAGGCATTGTCAACCCCGACAAAACAACAGACCCGGCAGACTACCTGACCGGAGGTATATGGACAAAGGGCAAAAAACCTCTCGGCCCTGACGGATGCATACAGGTGCGCGCACGTCTTGCCAATGGTGCCACCGGTGCATGGCCTGCCATCTGGATGATGCCGTTTGCCGAAGACAAAGGGTGGCCGGAATGTGGCGAAATAGACATTATGGAACGCCTCAACCACGAAAAACGCGTCTATCAGACTTTACACTCCGACTACACCGACACAAAAGGGAACAAAAATCCGCCATGCTCCGTTACTCCACCTCTGGACGTTTCGGATTGGCACACATACGAAGTGCAGATCTGGCAAAACTCTGTCAGATTCGCCATTGACGGAAAGGAGACATTGCGCTACAACCGATTGCCGGATGTTGATGCAGCCAGCCAATTCCCATACTATCAGGAGTGGTATCTCATCATCGACATGCAGCTGGGCGGATCATGGGTTGGACCGGTCAATCCGGCTGAACTTCCGGTTGAAATGGAGGTTGACTGGGTAAGATACTACCGGTACTATTAATCATTCTGCTCTCGGGATAGGCTCTGACTTATCCGCCTACACATCCTAAAGACCTTATTGTTGCGGTCCCGTCAAAAAACCTTTTGGCGGGACCGAATGTTAGACATGCATAGACACACAACTACAGCAACTCTAACCTCTTTGCAACAATATGGACTGGATTATTGAAATCATGCGCAACAATCCCGCGATTCCTATCTTCCTCACAATAGGCATAGGATTTTGGATTGGCCAATTAAAGTACAAAACCTTTTCGCTCGGGACGGTCACGTCCGTACTGCTTGTCGGCGTACTGGTCGGACAGATGGATATTCCCATCCCCGGGCCGATAAAGAATGTATTCTTCCTGTTGTTCCTCTTTGCCATCGGCTACAGCGTCGGCCCGCAATTCTTCCGCGCCCTGCGCGGATCGGGACTGAAACAAGTGTTTTTTGCAGTTGTCATCTGCGTCCTTTGCCTTGTGGTGACGATTATAACCGCAAAAGCAATAGGCTACAATGTCGGCGAGACAATCGGATTGTTTTCCGGCGCACAAACGATCTCAGCCGTGATCGGTGTCGGCACCGACACTATGACTGCCGTTGGGATGTCGCCTGACGAGAAGAAGAAAATGATCGACATCATACCTGTGGCCTATGCCGTCACATACCTGTTCGGCACTATCGGATCAGCATACATTCTGGCAAATCTCGGGCCGTGGCTGTTAGGCGGACTCAAAAAAGTCAAAGCCGATACTGCCGCTCTCGAAAAAGAGATGAATGAAAGCACACTCAAAGACGATCCGGCATATATCTCCGCCAACCGTCCTGTAGCATTCCGGGCCTACAAAGCAACCGCCGCGTTTTTCAACACCCCGAAAACAGTGGCTGAGATTGAAAAACATCTGATGGAACAAGGCAGGCGGCTGTTTGTTGAACGCGTTCGTCAGGGCGGAACGCCGGCAACCCCGCAGCCGACCACCGTCATATCGCTCAACGATGAAATAGTCCTCAGCGGTCGTCGTGAAGTCATAATAGAAGATGAGAGTTGGATCGGGCCTGAAGTCAATGACCCGGAACTGCTCGACTTCCCCGCCGAACAGATAAACGTAATGATCACAAAGAAGACCGTCGGCGGCATGACGGTAGATCAGGTGCGCGCCCGGAAATTCATGTATGGCGTAACGATCAAGAGCATAGACAGAGGCGGAAATGCCATCCCGGTATTGGCCAAGACAGAACTCGAACCCGGCGACACACTGACCATCGTCGGACTGCCGCAGGATGTCAATACCGCTGCGCCGAAACTCGGCTTCATCGACCGTCCGACCACCAGAACCAACCTCATTCTTGTTGGCTTCGGCATCGCCATCGGATGTATAATCGGAGTCCTGACACTAAAGATCGGAAATGTACCGGTGAGCCTCTCGACAAGCGGCGGCGCACTGATCTCCGGTCTCGTTTGCGGCTGGCTGCGCTCGCGCAGGCCATCGTTCGGAGGAATCCCCGGCTCATCCGTATGGCTACTCAACAACCTTGGTCTTAACATGTTCATTGCCGTTATCGGCATTACCGCCGGCCCATCATTTGTCACCGGCATAAAAGAAGTCGGATTCACAATGTTTTTCATGGGAATAATCTGTACGACCATTCCCCTGATCCTTTCAGTCATCATCGGCGCAAAACTGTTCAAGCTCCGGCCGGCCATCAACCTCGGATGCTGCGCCGGCGGACGAACCACAACCGCATCACTCGGTGCAATCCAGGATGCTTTAGGATCGACTCTTCCCGCTATGGGCTACACAATCACATACGCAATAGGCAACACACTGCTTATTCTTTGGGGCATCGTGATTGTGCTGCTAATGGCGTGACATGCAAAGCTCCTGACCGAAAACATACCAATATACTCTTTCTCTATTTAGCAATCTTAATCTATGAACACACAAAACACCACAAACCCCGAAAACCGCGACTATGAACTGCGGTTGTCAAAAATGAGTCCTTTTGAGATCAAAAACGAACTGATACAGCTCGCGCAGAAAGACGCACGCAAATCAACTGCCACATTCTTGAATGCAGGACGAGGAAATCCGAATTGGATTGCCACATATCCACGCGAAGCATTCTTTCTGCTCGGTGAATTCGGAATGGCGGAATGTCGCCGCGTTGCCGATGACCCGACCGGAGTCGCCGGAACGCCGTCAGCGAATGGTGCTGCCGACCGGTTTATCTCTTTTCTCGATGCAAACAACGCCCGCCGCGGCGCAACTCTGCTCCGCGAGACGTTCGACTATTTGATAAAAAAACATGATTATGATCCTGACTCGCTGGCACATGAATTTGCCGAAGCCGTCATAGGCGACCAGTATCCGACTCCCGACCGCATACTGCGAAGCACCGAGACTCTCGTACAAAACTATCTCCGCATTGCAATGGGTGGTCATGATGACAAGACCGTCTATGATCTCTTCGCCACCGAAGGCGGCACAGCCGGCATGTGCTATGCATTCGACTCAATCCAGGAAAATCATCTTATCAAAAAGGGCGACAGGATAGCTCTTATGATTCCGGCATTCACACCCTACATAGAGATTCCCGGGCTCGACCGCTTCTCATTCGATGTTGTCAACATCAACGCTGACAAGGTGCAGCATGACGGCTACCACACATGGCAGTATTCTCCGGAAGAGATGGACAAGCTCCGCGATCCTTCAATCAGGTTGCTTTGCATAACCAACCCCAGCAATCCTCCATCCTACACGCTTGCGCCGGAAGTGCTTGACCGGCTTATCGACATCGTAAATAAGGACAACCCCAACCTTATGATTATCACAGATGACGTTTACGGCACTTTCGTGAAAGATTTCCACTCGCTCATGTACAAGTTGCCTTACAATACCATGTGCGTTTATTCTTTCTCAAAATATTTCGGAGCCACAGGCTGGCGTCTCGCCGTTTGCGCAATACGCCAGGACAACGTGTTCGATGATCTGATAGCAAAACTTCCCGCCGAAGATAAAGCGGATCTGGCAAAACGCTACTCATCGCTGTCGCTCGAACCCGATAAAATCAAATTCATTGACCGCATGGTTGCCGACAGCCGTCTTGTCGCCCTCAATCACACGGCCGGACTATCGACACCGCAACAGATGCAGATGTCGCTTTTCGCCGCTTTTGCCCTGTTCAACAACGGAAGCTATCAAAAATTGATGATGGACACCATCAAGAACCGCCTCGAAGCCCTTTGGCACACGACCGGATTCACTTTGCTCGTTGACCCGCTACGCGCAGGCTACTATTCGGAAATCGACATCATGGTATGGGCCAAGAAATTCTATGGCGATGATTTTGCAAAGTTCCTTCAAGACAATTACGTACCGCTCGATTTTGTCATCCGGCTTGCCACCGAAACCGCCGTTGTGTTGCTCAACGGCGATGGCTTCGATGGCCCGGCATGGTCCGTAAGAGTTTCCTTGGCCAACCTCAACGAATCCGACTATCTCAAGATCGGCACAGCCATACGAAAGATTCTCGACCAATACCACACAGACTATCTCGCACATAAGAAATAACACATCTAACGCTCTTTATCAACTCCCCGACCGAAGGATTCTCCTCAATGTCGGGGAGTTTTTTTGGATGATAACGCAATTTAATGTAAATTCGCCATCATAAATACGATTGCCATGAGAATCATCGCCGATGCGGGAAGCACAAAGATCAGCTGGGCCATACAGAAAAGCCTGACTGAATGGTTCATCATCAGGACTTCCGGTATCAACCCTCTTACCGCTCCCGATGATTTGATAGCCTGCCGTCTGGCCGATGAGCTGCTTCCGGCGATTGAACGGCATACGCCCTCTGAAATCGTTTACTACGGAGCCGGTTGCATCCCGGCAGTCACCGGTCGCATGGCGCGATTGCTGTCTGACGCCACTGGATGTAAGAACGTGACAGTCGAATCTGACATGCTCGGCGCGGCAAGAAGCCTATGCGGGCATCGCCCCGGAATCGCATGCATTCTCGGGACAGGGTCAAACAGTTGCTACTATGACGGTCATGACATAGCCGATTCCGTTCCGCCACTTGGCTACATTCTGGGCGATGAAGGCTCAGGCGCGGTTCTGGGACGCCGTTTCATCAGTGACCTGTTCAAACGCCGGTTGCCTAAGGAAATAAAACAACAGTTTGAGATGCAGTTCGGTCTCTCCGCCTCTGACATCATTGACCGGACATACCGTCAGCCCGAAGCAAACAAATTTTTGGCTTCTTTCGTGCCGTTTATTAAGGAATACGTATGCGTATCTGAAATAAACAAGCTGGTAACCGATGAATTTACCCTGTTTTTGAAACGCAACATCGCTGCTTATCCCCATCTCCCGGTCAACTTTACCGGCTCGATTGCCGCCAATTTCACAGAGCAGCTGACTCAGGCACTGCAATCATGCGGAATGACGCTTGGGAAGATAGAACCGGAGCCGATAAACGGCATGATAAATTTTCACACCGAACAACTATATACCAACATATATGTCAACAATGAACAAAACCGCTCCGGAAGTTGAGCTGATAATGATCAGTATCTCCGGAGCCGACCGCCCGGGCGTGACAGCCGCACTGTCAGAAATCCTTGCTGCCTACGATGCTCAGATCCTCGACATCGGACAGGCCGACATCCACCATAACCTGACTCTCGGGCTGCTGATCAAAACGGACAGCTCTGTTTCCGGCGAGATTCTTAAAGACCTGCTGTTTAAGGGATATGAACTTAACGTGCAGGTCCGCTTCTCTCCGGTTGAAGAAACAGACTATGCAGACTGGGTCGGGCTTCAGGGCAAAAACCGATGGATAGTCACCGTTCTCGGACGCCGTCTGACTGCCAGACACATCGCCGCCGTGTCACGCGTCATCGCAGACCAGAATCTTAATATAGAACGGATTCAACGACTGACCGGACGAATACCGCTTGACGAACCCGACAAAGCCCTGCAAAAAGCTTGCGTTGAATTTTCAGTCCGCGGCACCCCATCGGATTATAATCTGATGCAAAAACAATTCATGCAGATCACGGCTAAAGATGATATTGACATTTCGCTTCAGGAAGACACTATGTATCGCCGCTGCCGCCGCTTGGTGTGCTTCGATATGGACTCCACGCTGATTGGCACAGAGGTGATTGACGAACTGGCGGAACGCGCCGGAGTCGGAGATAAAGTTCGCGGGATTACCGAACGCGCCATGCGTGGCGAAATTGACTTCAAGGAGAGTTTCACCGAACGTGTTGCCCTGCTGAAAGGGCTTGACGAAAGCGTCATGCGGGAAATAGCCGAATCGCTGCCGATCACCGAGGGTGTCGATCGCATGATGACCGTGCTGAAACGCACAGGCTACAAAACGGCCATACTGTCAGGCGGTTTCACATATTTCGGAAATTATCTGAAACAGAAATTCGGTTTTGACTATGTCTATGCCAATGACCTGGAAATTGTCGATGGGAAACTGACCGGACGCTATTTGGGCGAAATTGTCGATGGACGGCGCAAAGCCGAACTGCTACGCCTGATCGCCCAGGTTGAGAATCTGAACATAAAGCAGACCATTGCCGTGGGCGACGGTGCAAACGATCTGCCCATGCTTGCCGCCGCCGGACTGGGAATAGCATTCCACGCCAAGCCGAAAGTAAAAGCCACCGCTGATCAGTCGCTTTCAACAATCGGACTTGACGGACTGCTCTATTTCCTTGGATTCAAAGACTCCTTTATCTCCTGAGCCTTACTACTCATCGTTTGTCTTGTCTCTCCGCCAGCTTCTCCCGAAGGAAGCGGCCGGTATATGACTCCGGAACACAGACTATCTGTTCCGGCGTGCCCTCGGCCACAAGCTGACCGCCGCGATCACCGCCATCCGGACCGATATCGATCACATGGTCGGCACATTTGACCACATCAAGATTATGCTCGATGATCACAATCGTATGCCCCATTGCAATCAGGCGGTCAAACGATTTCATCAGCGTGTTGATATCATGGAAGTGCAGACCGGTAGTGGGTTCATCAAAAATGAACAATGTGGGTTGCGGTTTATCCAGGGCGAGATAATATGCAAGTTTGACACGCTGGTTCTCACCGCCCGACAAGGTCGATGAACTCTGACCAAGCTTCACATACCCCAGCCCGACCTGCTGCA
>CAYTLU010000208.1:0-3033 GCA_964438665.1 uncultured Bacteroides sp. | reverse complement strand
TCGACCGTAGGTAACCATAGCATTGACTGCTATGCGTTTATTCTCTCTCATACTATTTATAGGTTATTGTCACCTTGATAGAATTCTTATGCCGGTTTGTCGCAGCATAAAGCGATATTTGTGAGTTGCTTGTCGGCAATGTCGTCTTTTATTATAAAAGTTTACTTGCAATCAGGGTGCTCTATGGCAGTATTTTCTATCTTGGCAAGGCGGTATTTTTTATTGTAGCTTCTAACTTTCAGTTCGCGTTTGAGCAGCTGCAATACCAAGTCGGCTCCAAAATCCAGCCGCTCTGAATACTAATACTATCATAGTTTAATCGCGCTTAAAGATGTCGCGTGTATAAACTTTGTCGGCAACATCATCAAGACTCGCGTCGTAGCGGTTGGCGACGATGGCGCGGGATAGGCGTTTGAATTCGGCGAGGTCGTTAACAACAAGGCTGCCGAAGAAAGTGGTTCCCTCTTCGAGGGTCGGTTCGTGGATGATTACTTGTGCGCCTTTGGCCTTGATGCGCTTCATCACGCCTTGGATTGAGGACTGTCGGACATTGTCGCTGTTTGACTTCATAGTGAGGCGATAGACTCCGATGGTACATGGTACTTCGCCGGAACGGTATTGGGCGTTTTCGCTGTACCATCCTGCCATGCGGAGGATTTGGTCGGCAATGAAGTCCTTACGTGTGCGGTTACTCTCAACAATGGCACTCATCATATTTTGAGGCACCTCGGCGTAGTTGGCTAAGAGCTGCTTGGTGTCCTTGGGTAGACAGTAGCCTCCATAACCAAATGACGGATTATTGTAGTGCGTGCCGATACGCGGGTCGAGACCTACGCCCTCGATGATGGCCTGCGAGTCAAGCCCTTTGATTTCGGCGTATGTGTCAAGTTCGTTGAAATAACTAACACGCAGGGCAAGGTAGGTGTTTGCGAAGAGTTTCACGGCTTCGGCTTCCTTCATGCCCATGTATAGTACCGGAATATCCTCTTTAATTGCACCTTGTTTGAGCAGTCGAACGAATGTATGGGCGGCTTCGTTCAGATTTTCAATATCAGTAACAGCTTGGATTGCCGCATTTTCCTCGACAAACTCCGGCTTGTCGATAATCTTGGGAACTCCGGCAATGATGCGGCTCGGATAAAGATTGTCGTACAGTGCCTTGCTCTCGCGCAGAAACTCCGGAAAGAAAAGCAGATTGAACTGATTGCCCCCCTTGGCTGCATACTTGACGTAGAGATTGCGACAGTAACCGACAGGGATCGTCGATTTAATAACCATAACAGCATTGGGGTTGACACTCAACACGAGATCAATCACATCCTCAATGCAATGGGTATCAAAAAAATTCTTTATCGGGTCATAGTTGGTCGGTGCGGCGATTACTACAAAATCGGCATCCTTGTATGCCGCCGCGCCATCGAGCGTTGCCGTTAAGTCAAGTTCTTTTTCTGCCCAATACTTCTCTATATATTCATCCTGAATCGGCGAAATCCGTCTGTTGATTTTCTCGACTTTTTCCGGGATCACGTCAACCGCCGTTACATGGTTATGCTGCGCCAGTAAAGTCGCGATGCTTAAGCCGACATATCCTGTTCCGGCAACTGCTATTTTCATAATGGTACTTTGTGATAATTTGTGTGGTTAGGCTGTGAGGCTGTCAAGAACCTTGTATTTGCCGGTAAGAGCATCCATCTTTGCGTAGATTTCTGCGGCGATAGTGTTGACGCACTTCTCGGGGCGGGAGAGACTTCCGATTGGCATAGTTTTGTTGGCGGCTTCGGTGAGCGTTGGGCGCATGAAGGGAGAATGGTTCCAATAGGCAGCCAGAGCAAGCAGGTTGCCGAGTTCGGCGGTGTCGTGGGTTGACAGTGCCGCGTCGAACAATTCGATGAAGCGGTCGAAGATGGCGGCACGTTCTTCATCGGTACAGAAATCGGAGATCAGCGCAAGCGTGGCCATCTCGAATGAATTGTCGGTTTGCGGGAGAAGTTCGGCCACAATCTTTGAATCATCCTCCGGAGTTATGGCGGGAAGCCATTTCAGACGGAGCTTCTGCGCGTAGGTCAGATTAGGCAGATCCTCCATTATCGAGGCTCTTTCAAGGGCATAATCGCTGTGCCCACTTATAAGAATCAACGTGATGACCTCTATCCGTTCCAAGATCTCTATCTTCTTGTTGATGGAGTCGGCAGTCGCGTACTTCTCCATGAGCACTTCGGCCAATCGCTCCAATCTTTTACGACAAAGTGTCCCAATCATTGTATCTTTCTTCTCCGATAAAGCCTGTTCCAATTGAAGCCGAAGATAGAAGATTGTTTCAAGAGCATACAATGCCGATACTGACATCTCGGAGTTTATCTCAATGTCAATTATGTCGCTGATGTACTCATCATTAAGCTGTAATATGTCTTCGTTTTTGAGCGTCATGCGAACAAAAGTGTATGAAATCGGGTTCAATTGGTTTTCTGCTACGGCGATTCCGGTTCAAGATAATGGCGGTATTCCTCACGCAGCTGAAACTGCGTCTTCGTTAATTTTTCAACCGGATTCTTTATCTGCCTATATGCCTCTTTCAGCCGGTCAATATCGTTTTGCATGATTGACATCATCAGCTCAATCGTCGCCAACGTCCATCGGTTTGTCAGTGAAGACTTGCGTTTGTCAAATCTTTTTTGAGTTTCCCGAAATCCGTCCATATCGCTGAGAATGAGCTGCACGCACATCAACGTCGCCAATAGCTTTGCTTCTGCCTTTTGGTTGGCGGGAGAGACTATGCCCATACGCTGATTGAAGACATTGAGCAGAGATTTTTCCTTGTCCGTGAGAACTTGCCCGGCATGGAACTTTCTCAAAATCGGGAGCAGTTTCGGAATGAACGAGTCCACCAAGTCATACTGCCGGCGGGTGTCGCGGGCAAATTCCAAAATCCTCACGCACTTGGCGTCAATATCCCATACTATCGCGCCCATCGCCGCCGTGACCGCTATAACGAGATTGCCTTTGTTGCTGCGGGATTTCGGCATGAATCTCCCT
>CAYTLU010000207.1:0-3084 GCA_964438665.1 uncultured Bacteroides sp. | reverse complement strand
TTCATGCGCATTCTCGGCAATCGCTTCACGCAAATCATTCAAATCTTCGGTCAATACGACATCCGACAAGTCGATCGGTTTCGGAGTATAATTTTTCATACTGTTTGAGTTTTATTGTTACTAAATTTTTTTCAAATCATTCCATCCGCTGTTCCATTCCCTGACAATTCGCTTCCCATCACCGCAACAATTCAGCTGTTTTTCAATTGAGCGTATATATCCGGAAGTAACGAGGTTAGCCCTTCATCGTATGCTCTCGCCGCCACATCCACATGGCTCAATTCAGTCAAACGCTTGTTGGAACAGATATTCAGGTGTGCCATCTCTCCTTTCAACACTTCTTTGTCTTTCTTATTCTCTATTACATCCCTTTGTTCTTCCGGAGTAAGCGGGCGGAAATTCATCAGCAGTTGTTCTATATTCCATCTGTTGTGCTCCACATCCGACAACAGACTTATCTGCTCGGGGAACAGTACGCTGCCTTTGTATCCGACACTGCGCAACTTGGTCCACGTCATATTGCCGTTATAGATGTTCGACCAGAACTTTGCGACTTGTGACTTGCCCTTATATTTGACTTCGGTATCTACCTGACCCGCTTTAATTTTCGCAGGGTTAATAAACATTTTATTGATTTCCATGTATCTATCCCCTACGGCCTTGCCTATTTTCTCGCTCTGCTCCAACCATTCGGTATCGAAGCAATCATCGGGAGCGCCAAAGGGCTTTAGTTTGTTCAAATAGGGATATTTTGCCTCCTCCGAATGGAATGCGTCCACAATAGAGTTCCCATAACGGTTGTATACCAACACTTGCTGCACGGCGTCCGACTCGTATATTTTTTTGTGCAGATACAAGGCCGAAGCGTGCGAGCGATTCGACTCCGGCAAACAGATCGCTATGGTAATTCTCGCATTGCCTTTTGTCGCTTCAAGAATATAATCCTGGACAACCGCCTGCTCTATACCTCCGTTTACAAACTCCCATTCGATGTCGAGAAAATCGCCGCCCAAATGATCCGTATCGGATGGAACGTGAGGGTTCTGCCAGATCAATTTACTCTTGTCACTCTTGTTATCAACATTTCCGTAACGATAATGCGAAAGGTCGAACAGCTCCTTGAACCGACCCATAAAGAACCCCTTTTCCTCTGCCGCGCGCTTGTCTATAAAGGTGATCTTCGTGCGTATCTTGTTTTGGTCGGTATAATTGGGATAATGGGCCAAATGCGCCGCCTCGATCGCCACGGCAACACCCATTCGCGACATTCCGACAATAAACAGATGCACATAATCCGGATCTTCTTTTTTTATTCCTTTGCATCCTTCCAGGGGAAGATAACCGCCGCCGAGCGAAATCGCTTTTAACCGTTCGGGCGCTATCTCTTTATTGATAAATACCCTCTGGGCCCACGCTTCATAATAATTGAATGGCCGAAAATCGATAACCGATCCTACTTTTTTGTCTATATCATAAAATTGGAATACCGAAAAAGTTGTCTGATACTCAAACATTACACGGCATATCAGTTTATCCCTTTTGAGCCTTAACGACGAGTGAACCTTTTCCAAATATTGACCGATCAGCCTCAGACACTCCATATTCATCGTGTCGTGGTAGGACTCTATATCATCCGTGCGTGTCTCTTCTCCAAGGATATACATCTCCTCGGTGTTACACAAATGCAACTCTTCAATATCTTTTTCCGAATTTCTGTTGCCGTAATAGATGACTACTCTTTGCTGCTGCTTTTCCGTTAAGATGGAGAACAGCTCTCTTCTGAAACTCTCTATATCACGGGAGGTTTGAATAAGGATGTAGGGCCTGAAAAATGATTTTTTGGACTCGATCTTTTCAAATAATTGCCTTACGACACTCTCGACCATATCATTGCCACCGATAATGGTATAGTGCGGTTTGAATTTCAAGAACCATTTGTAGCGTACCTCCCCTTTCAGCCATTTCTCTTTTCGCGAATCTATCCAGCCGATAATCGAAGAGACAAACAATCCGTTCAATAAAATGACACCGAGGATGGCAATGAAAGCAGACCATCCGCGTCCGGTTTTGGAGGTGGTCATGTGTTGGTTGCCCGGGTCGATAAAGTGAAAATATACACTCCACAACAGAGTGGGATCGGTTTGTTTGTCCTTCAACTCCCTTTTATCGGATTTATAGAGACCATCCTCAAAGACCAACTCTTCGGGACCGGTTATAGCGGCATCGTGCAACACGGTCTTGTTTTCAATCACAATGGTCAACAGACAAGGGATCAAAAGCACCAGACCTATTACTTTGCGCAAGAAACGGCCGTGGAACAGATGCCAGTCGAATTGCGGTCTGCAAATCAAAAGATACAGGGCTCGGATGATATAGGCGACACAAAACAGAGCGCCTGCCCGTGTCAAACCACCCAACCACCCGGATTCGGGGCAGGCCAACAACAACATCAAGGCTGTTATTCCTGTAAAAATGGCCAACCAATCGAAAAAACCGTTCAAAATCTTTCCCATATCCCGTATTGTATCAATTCCAAATTACTGTTTCTACACGTTCGCAGGCATATCCCCACCCGTCTATTCCATGATCTTCGCAGCAGGGGATATGATTCTAACATACAAAGTTAGCCATTTTATTTCATTTAATGTTCTTTTTGGGCAACTTAATCGCATTTGGCGACACAAAATTCTATTAGAGCCATATCTGTCCAAGAATAATGCAGATGATTTGCCCCGAACTATTCCGATAATTCGCGATTTCAAGCACCGGATAGGGTACGACGCCGTCGCGCGCGCAATTACTGTCCGGATCGTTTTGGGCGACACGGAATGATGACGGCAGTTTTTGCAAAAAACAGCCATGATTTGCAGCGATATTGTCTGCCTCTCTTCGGTTTACTCGGCCGGCTCCATCTTGTAGAGCTTGTCGCCGCGGCGGACAAGTTGCGTGCAGGCTACGGCGCAGAGGTCGCCCTGGCGGACTGTCGGCGCGGGAGTGCCGTCGGCGCCGTGGAGCGTCTCCAAGCGCTGTTCCACCGCGCCCGTGGTCTCGCCCATAAAGATCAAATCGTCGCCCACCGAAAGC
>CAYTLU010000206.1:0-14386 GCA_964438665.1 uncultured Bacteroides sp. | reverse complement strand
CCCCGGATAAATAAACACAATCATTTATAAAACAACATTATGAAAAATAGACTGCTCTATCTATTGACAATCGCATTGATTTTCGGAGCATGCAGCGATGACACACTAGGCAACTACGGCAAATACTCCGAAGGCGAACATGCCACTCTCAACCTGACCATCAACGTCCCCGCGCAACAGCACATCACATCCCGCGCCACCTGCGAGGAGCGCGAAACTGACATCGAGCAGCTTGCCATCATTGCATGGGAAGTCACCTCCGGACGCAAAATGTCGATCAATCTGACCGACAAACTGACAAAAACAGGATGGTCGCCTGACCATGCATCATCAACCTACACCCTCTCCGAAGCCATCCCGGTGCTGACAGGCCACTACCGCGCCTACTGCATAGCAAACTGGGAAAGCCACTACGGTGCGAATGACAACACCGGCACCCGACTGACATTTGCCGATCTCGAACGGATGTCGGAAGCGGAAATCCGCGATATCACGTTCTGGAACTTCGAAAAGAAACACGAGATATTCGGCAACAACGGCTTCCCGATGACGCAGGTTCTCAAGGAATTCAACATCAACCCGGGAGATAACCGGCTCAGCAACATAGTCCTTGACCGCGCTTCGGCACATATCCAATTCAAAATCAGGAACAGCACCGACGACAACAAATATACCGGTGACAACAAGCCCGACTTCGTGCCCACTCGCTACACCGTCTATCGCGCTCCGCTCTACACCGATGCTTTCATCCTCGATGACAAAACCCCGGTGCAGATTCTCCAATCCAACACGTTCGACACCGAGCGCAACCCCATCGTGCTGCAGCCCGACCATGACGCGGAGGATTTCTATGAATTCGACTTCCACATGCTGGAAAACCGCCAGCCGCTCAAAGAGGGGCTCAACTCCATTGCCGACCGCGAACGATGGGACTTTTCGGGCGATGCTCCCGAAATAGACTTGGATGGCGACAACACCATCTACACCGACCGCAAATTCACCAACGCGCCCGCAGGAGCGACATTCGTTGTGATCGAAGGCTCTTATACCGGCCCGGCGCATAAAGAAAATGGAAAATACTCCTCGGAGCGATACGTGGGCACTGTCACCTACGTGATCCATCTGGGCAACTTCAGCGAGAGCGGCCCTCCCGGACATCCCGGATCGTTCGGCGACTTCAACGTGTTGCGCAACGAGTTGCAGACCTATGAGATCACCGTTGAAGGTGCGCGAAGCATCGTTCTCAATGTCGAGGTGGAGGACGGCCAACAGCACAATCCGGCGGTTGAGGGTGAGCTGTCGCAATTGCCGGTCGCAAATCTCGATGCCCACTATTCAAAGGTCATGATGCGAATCCCCACAGCCACCATCAATAAGGATGTTGATGAGATTGAAGTGATACTGTCGTCAGTGAAAAACTCATTCAAAACCGAGACTTTCAAAATCTCCGACCTCGAAGCCGATCCCGAACTGGACTATAAATGGATTCAGTTCCAGAAACCGGGTGATGACCTGAATACGTTCCCAAAATATGCCGGTGCCGACAGGCACATGCAGTTTGACCCCAACGGAAACACCGGCAGCGGATATGGCTACGTCACTGACCTTGCCCGCGATCTGGCCAGATCTCTGGAAGCCGGCGAAACCGGATCGGAAAATCTCAGATATGCCGTGCGCAGCGGCGACTACTTCTATACGGCCGCTTTCATCGATGAGAATATCTACTCCGACCCGAAATGGCCGTTGAGAGACTGGGCCGGCGTCAACGCCAGACCGCGAAGAATCTCGATGACGCCCGGTGAAGGCCGGAAATCGCCCGACGGAATGAGCATTCTTTCAAATGTGGCCGCCGTCTATGTCAACCAGAGACCGGTCAGCACCACCTACACGCTCAACGCCGATATGGAGCGGTATAACCCCTTCGGGCTGGAGCAGGTGATGGAGCCCACTTCAACCGATGACGATCTGAACGCAGCGCCAATGGTGGGTGACAAGCAACTGGCATTATATGACAAGCAAAAGCCATATTACGACAACGGCTTCTTCGCGGAGGCCTACTGGTGGGATTCCCCAATATTGAACGGAAGCGCCGGCCACCCGCAGATCAACTCTACGACACCGCAGAGAAGCACCCGCGATTTGTTTCCCGGCTTCGACAATGGGCAGATTGAAGATGACTATGAATCGTTCCACAAGATTTCCGCCGACGGTTCTGACTACGTGTTCTCGCCGGCCGCCAACTGCAACACGGTGACCATAGGCCTGGTGACCCACAACCGCGACCTCGATGGCGATGGTTATATCAAGGGCGACGAGTTGCGCTGGTATATCCCCGATTTTGTACAATATCTGATCTACAGCTATGGCTATAATCTCATTCAGGAAGAACTGCGTCTGCAAGATCTCGCCGAAGAAGCCAGGATCAAAACGCGCTATCCCTCGCTCGGGAATGGCTTGGACGTTGCCTTCCCGCGCTATATGACTTCATCCGGCGGCGACAAACAACTCTACTGGCAGGATCAGAACGGCGCGGCATCCTTCATTTGCAGAAACGGAACTGGTAGCGATGGCGAAAAGCCCGAACAGAGCGCTATCGGAGACTCTCCCGGCGGCGACTGGATGTCGATGATCAACCGCATCCGCTTTGCCCGCAATCTCGGGCAGTATCAGGGGGCTGAAACCGATGCCTATACACTTATGTCGCAACATCATGCCGCCGGAGGCAAAGAGAACAGCATCCGTTATCTCAACCCCAACATTGCCCGCAACTATAATATAGACGGTTTCTATCCGTTCCACTACAGCACGGATGCCAACAACCTCCTGCCATACGCTTTGGAATACAACGAAAAGCCGCTTGCGTTATGGAACTCAGGCAAAGAATGGGCCATCGAAAACCTGAGGAAACCCACTGCCGCAGAATCGCAACAAGCGATATATGACCGGGTCATTAAACAATATGAAGAAGAGTACAAGGTTAAAATTACCGATGGGAAGCTGCCCGATGGATGGCGCGTCCCGAATCAGCGTGAACTGATGTCATTATTCGTATTGGATGTTCCCCGCAAGTTGATTTCTTTTTATGATCAGTCTGAAATCATTTCTTGCACATTTATCGATCCGCATTTATGGTCGGAGCGTTTCAATCTTCCGTTTATGCTCAGCGGCGGTTCGTTGACCCTCCCGGGTAATTATGCAAGATACTACGGTTACGTAATTCTGGTGCGCGACATCGACCCCTACACCGGCACCCACACCCCCATCGCCCTATAATCCCCCCCCCGACAAACAGATCCAACCCCAATCCCAACCCCAATCGCCCATTCCATCCGGCATGGGCGATTTCGTTTTTCCCCCCCCGGTCGAGACAAAAAATTTTTTCAACATTGGCGGATAATCCGTGATGCGCCGTGCGTTATATGATTATATATTTTTGTAACTTTGCAGTCAACAAACGCACTATGATTAACCCGACGCTATATTCGCTTGACGTGTCGCCCATCGCATGGGGATTGCTGGCATGCATGGCCGCATGCATGCTGACTGCCGCACTGCTGCTATGGATCAGGATGGCACGCGTCAGCCGGCGAGTCCGCACCGATGACGAGACGGAGCTGCCCGATGACGGCTACCCCGCCCTGTCGGTCATCATCTACTCCCAGGCCGACGGTCACAACCTGCGCACGCTGCTCCCCCAGATACTCAACCAGGACTATCCCGCACCGCTGGAAGTCATCGTGGCCAACGATGAATCGGCCGACAACACCGAAACGATCGTAAACGAGTTGGAGCTGCAATATCCCAACCTCTACATGACCTTCGCCCCCGAACGCTCCCGCAACCTGTCGCGCCGCAAACTCGCCATCACCCTCGGCATCAAAGCCGCACGCTACGATGCCCTGCTGCTGACATGCGGCAACTGCCGCATCGACTCCCCGCTATGGGCGCGCAGCATGATGCGTCACATGATCGGCGGGAGCAAGGATGTGGTCATAGGCTACTGCGAACCGTGGGGCAACGACGAACCGGACACCGATAAGCGATGCCGGCGCCGCGCTTTTGACACCGTGCGCGATGCCGTGCGCTATCTCTCCGCCGCCATTGCCGGACATCCATATATGGGCACAGGCTACAACCTCGCCTACACGCGCCGGATTTTCTTCCGCCACAAAGGATTTTCCCGCACACTGAACCTGAACTTCGGCGATGACGACATCTTCATCAACGAAATTGCGACTCGCGAGAACATCGCCGTTGAACTCAGCCACCGCTCGCGAGTGCGCTCGATAGAATATCAACCCGCAATCCACCACGACACCTACCGCAGCCGCCGCGAGTTCACCGCCCGACGCCTGCCACGCGCATCCTACCGGTGCATGGGACTGGCATCGCTACTATGGTGGATATGGCCGATGGCCGGAATCGGCGCATCGCTGCTCGGGCTGCCCTCCCTGATACCCGCAGCTGCATCGCTGCTGCTTTCCCTGACATACTGCATCATCCAGTCGGCACTGTGGCGGCGCACATCCCTGGCGCTGGGCTCACGCCCGCTGATGTGGACCGTTCCCTGGCTTATCTGGAGCCGGCCGTTCCGCACCATGCGCCACCGCCTCCATGAGCGCGCCAACCGGCGCACAAACCTGACTCACCTAATCTGACCGCAATGCCCCTCTCCAAAAGCATATCCGGCAGAGTCGAAGCGCACCCCGACACCGACCGGCAAACCATCCTCCCGGTCACAGGCCGCTCCATGACGCCATATCTCAGGCCGGGGCGCGATGTGGTGCTGCTGACCCCGGTCGATCCGGCAGAAATCAAGCCCGGCGACATCATTTATGCCTATCAGGAGGCAGAGCAACGCCACATCCTGCACCGCGTGATCCGCCACTGCCGCGAAAGCCGAAGCGTCACACTGATGGGCGACGGCAACCTGAAAATGACCGAACAAATCCCCTACGGAAACATTCTGGGACGCGTTGCACTCATAGACCGGCAGGGGCGCAAAGCGCCGTTCCCGCCATCAAAAGCAAGGCTTTGGCGACTGCTTAAGCCCATTCGCCGAATACTCCTGAAACTATTATGACTGTAAGGACCTACATATCATGGCTGCTCGGCATGACCCGGGGAATGCGCGGAATGTTGGCTGCAAGGATAGCCGTCGGCATCTGCCGCATCGCCGTCATGCTCTCATTCGTGTTTGTCTGCAAGCTGATCATCGACACCGCCATCACCCGCGGCATCTCCTACCGGCTGATTGCCGTCATGACAGGATGTCTGGTGGCGCAACTGCTGCTGACCGCCGCCGGCTCGCGCATCGCCGCAGCCACAACCGCCGCATGCGCCAACCGCATGCGCCTGGATCTGTTTGACCGCACCATGAACGCCTCTTACGGACAACGGCTTCACTCCGCCGACATAATCGAACGGATGAAAAAAGACACCGACACGGTCACCGACCTTATATGCAATGCCCTGCCTACGTCGGTCATCACCGTCATTCAGCTGCTCGCCGCATTCACATTCCTTGCCATCCTCGACTGGCGGCTGGGGCTGATACTGGTGTCCATCATGCCCGCGGCGCTCATGATCGGGAAAGCGTTCATGCGCATAATGCGCAGGTTGACGCGGCAATTGCGCCAGGCCGACACCGCCGCCCACCGCCACATACTGGAACACTTGCGTCTGCGCGATGTCGATGCGGCCTTTCAGACCACGCCGGCGGCAATCAATCGGCTTGACCGTCTGCAACTGCGCCTTTACCGGCTGATCCTCCGCCGGAACAACTGCTCGATCTTTTCACGCACCATGATTCAGGCCGGATTTTCTGCCGGATATGCCACCGCATTCATCTGGGGAGCCTATGGGCTCCACACCCAGGCGATAACGTTCGGCGTAATGACCGCATTTCTGCAACTGGTGGCGCAAGTGCAGCGACCTGCCGTAGAACTCGCCGGACAGCTCCCCGGATTCATCTACGGCATGGCCTCCGCCGAACGCATCGCCCCATTCATAGAAAAGCCGGCATGCCCGCCGGTCGAGACGATTCCCATTCCCGCCACCGGCAATATCGGCATCCGGCTTAGCCGACTGACATTCCAATATTCCGATGGAGATACCCCCATCCTCACCGCCCTCTCCCACGATTTCACCCCCGGCTCGATGACCGCCGTCACCGGCGCTACCGGCATAGGCAAGACCACCCTCATGCGGCTGCTGCTCGCCCTTGTCAAGCCCACCGGCGGGGATATCGCATTTTATGACCCCGACGGCAACCGCACTGAAGCATCTCCGGCCACACGCAGCTATATCTCATTCGTTCCGCAAGGCAACACCCTCATCTCCGGAACGATACGCGCCAACCTCCGCATGGCCGACCCGGAAGCCGATGAAGCAACGCTCCGCAACGCGCTTCTCCGCTCGGCCGCCGATTTTGTTTTTGACCTCCCCACAGGAATCGACACGCGCATCGGCGAAAGCGGGCTGACGCTCTCAGAAGGTCAGGCACAGCGCATCGCCATTGCCCGCGGCCTGCTGCGCAACGCGCCGGTAATGCTCCTTGACGAACCCACATCAGCTCTCGACCCGGCAACCGAAGAGCGCATCCTCGAAGAGCTGAAACGGCTGTCGGACTCAGGCAAGACCGTAATAGTCATCACCCACCGCAACGCAACCGCCGCCGCCTGCCCCCACCATCTCCCCCTCTCCTGACCCTCTCCCGACATCCCCATCTCCTGACCCGATCCTTTATAACCCATTTGGTGCGGTCATTTTTTCCATTGCCCAATGGATTTTTATTATTAATTTTGCAAATGAATTTTTATGCACATATTTTTCATTTCAAACACATCTATCTGAAGATTGAAATTTTCAAGACACATCCCCCGGCAACGCGGAAACGAACCGACACTTGCCGTATCGCTAATGCCGCTTGCCGCACTTCTGACAACGCTCATCGCAGTCATCTGCATTAAAGGCGCGGATGCCGTACAGAACTACAGCTACTATATACTCGGAGCCGCCGCCGCAGTGTGTCTGCTGCTCGGCGCAATATTCACCCGGCGCAAGCGCTGTCTAATACCCGGAATGATGAAAAGCGCGCGTCAGATCCTCCCTGCCGTTCCGATTCTGATATTCATAGGGACGCTGTCGGCCACATGGATGCTGAGCGGAGTAGTTCCGACATTGATCTACTATGGACTTGAAATGCTCGATACCGGCACTTTTCTTGCCGTTGCATGCCTGATATGCGCCGTCATCTCAGTGGTGACAGGCAGTTCATGGACAACGATAGCCACTATCGGCGTGGCGCTCATGAGCATAGGCTCTGTCATGGGCTATCACGCAGGATGGGTGGCCGGAGCCATCATCTCCGGAGCATATTTCGGCGACAAAGTGTCTCCGCTGAGCGACACGACAGTTCTGGCGGCTTCAACGTGCGGAGTTCCGCTGTTCACTCACATCCGCCATCTGATGTTCACCTCTGTTCCCGCCATGACAATTGCCCTTGTCGTCTATCTCATAGCCGGCTATTGCAGCGACCTGACATCGGCCGGCCGCACGGAAGAAATGGTCGGTGCGCTCCACCACTCATTCAACATCACGCCTTGGGTTCTCGTAATCCCCGCCATCACGCTGACAATGATAGGACTCCGCATCGGAACGGCATGGACGCTGGCAATCGGATCGCTCACCGGTCTGGCCGGAATATGGATATTCCAACCGCAGATTGCGGCTGCGCTATCTCCCGATGCCGCCGGCTGGCTTGACCATGCCGCCACATCAATCGCCATCATGGCCGACACCACATCGATCGACACCGGAAATGCGCTGCTCGATCCGCTCGTCAGCACAGGCGGAATCAGAGGGATGCTGCCAACCGTGTGGCTTGTGCTTTCAGCCATGACATTTGGCGGAGCAATGATAGCGACCGGCATGCTCGGATGCATCACCCATGCCATAACATCACGGATCCGCAAAGCGCGATCGCTGGTCGGGGCTACGGTCGGGAGCGGACTGTTTTTGAATGCATGCACCGGCGACCAATATCTGTCGATCATCGTTGGCGGCAACATATATAAAAACACCTACCGCAAACGCGGGCTCAAACCGCAGACGCTAAGCCGCACGCTGGAAGACTCCATATCGGTCACATCCGTACTGATTCCGTGGAACTCATGCGGCGTGACCCAATCGACCGTGCTGGGCGTTGCCACCCTGACATATTTTCCATTCTGCCTCTTCAACATTCTAAGCCCGATAATGACAATGGTAATAGCCTGGACCGGATGGAGAATCCATACTCATGTGGCCGCAACCGAATTCAGAAAATTCAACAGATAAAATTCGCACTTACCTCGCAAGATTTTGGGCAGAATCGGGAAAATTTGCTATTTTTGCGTGCAAGTTCTTAACTTGCTTTTCTTATGAACTCCAAAAGTCTTGTTTCAATCGACGATATCTCACGCGAAGATATCCTCGACATCATTGAAAGAGCCAGTTTCTTCGAGGAACATCCCAACCACAAGATTCTCGACGGCAAAGTGGTTGCGACTCTCTTCTTTGAGCCGTCAACGCGCACGCGCCTTAGTTTTGAAACCGCGGTGAACCGTCTCGGAGGCCGCGTAATCGGATTTTCCGACGTTTCAACCACAAGTTCATCAAAAGGCGAAACCCTCAAAGACACAATCAAGATGGTGAGCAACTATGTTGATCTCATCATCATGCGCCATTACCTTGAGGGAGCAGCCCGCTATGCCACGGAAGTGACCGATGTCCCGATCATCAACGCCGGAGACGGTGCAAACCAGCACCCTTCGCAGACAATGCTCGACCTCTATTCGATCTACAAGACGCAGGGACGCCTCGAAAATCTGACAATCACAATGGTCGGCGATCTGAAATACGGACGCACGGTTCACTCACTGCTGATGGCCCTGCGCCATTTCAGTCCTACGTTCCGCTTCGTTGCCTGCAAAGAGCTGCGAATGCCGAAAGAATATCGCGACTTCTGCAACGCCAACGGAATAAAATACACCGAATACACCGATTTTTCAGAAGATGTCATAAATTCAACCGACATACTCTACATGACCAGAGTGCAACGCGAACGGTTTGCCGACATAATGGAATATGAACGCGTCAAGGACCTCTACACGCTGCGTGCCGACATGCTCAGCGATGCGAAAGCCACAATGAGAGTGCTTCACCCGCTGCCGCGTGTCAACGAGATTGCACAGGATGTCGATGACGATCCCCACGCATATTATTTCAATCAGGCCCGCAACGGACTCTATGCCCGACAGGCCATCATCTGCCGTGCGCTTGGCATCGACATTTATAACGAAACAAAACTGAACGGACATGACTAAAGAGAGAAAAGAATTGGCAGTGGCAGCTTTGCAGCACGGCACTGTAATTGACCATATCCCGGCCGACATGCTGTTTAAGGCCGTTAAGATTCTCGGCATTGAAAAAATGACGACCAACGTGACAATCGGCAACAATCTTTCAAGCCACCATCTTGGCAGAAAAGGCATCATCAAAGTTGCCGATGTTGAATTTGCCGATGACGTGCTTAACCGCATCGCACTGATTGCACCAAAAGCAAGCATCAACATTATCCGGGATTTCACAGTGGCAAAGAAATTTCCCATCAAGCTTCCGAATGAGATCACCGGCATTGTCCGCTGCGGAAATCCGAAATGCATAACCAACAACGAACCGATGCGCACACGCTTTGAAGTCATCGACCATGACGATGTGACCATCCGCTGCTGCTATTGCGGCCAGTGTGTCAAGAGCGGCGACGCCATAATCGACTGACAGCATGAAACAGGAATGGAAACCGGGCACGATGATCTATCCGCTTCCGGCGGTGTTGGTGACTTGCGGCACAATGGAGCGCAGCAACATGCTGACCGTTGCCTGGACCGGAACAATCTGCACCGATCCCGCAATGTGCTACATCTCCGTGCGACCCGAACGCCACAGCTACGCAATGATCAAGGAACGGATGGAATTCACCATCAACCTGACAACAGAAGCTATGGCACACGCCACCGACTGGGCCGGCGTGCGTTCAGGACGCGACCACGACAAATGGGCTGAAACCGGACTTACCCCCGAAGAAGGGCATAAAGTGGAATGCCCGCACATTGCAGAATCGCCATTGAGCATAGAATGCCGCGTAAAAGAGATCGTGCATCTCGGCAGCCACGACATGTTCATAGCCGAAGTGATGTGTGTTCTCGCCGATGAATCGCTCATCGATCCGGCGACAGGCGCATTCCAGCTTGGAAAAGCCGGATTGATCAACTACACACACGGCAACTATTACACTCAGGGAGAACACGTCGGCCGGTTCGGCTGGACGGTCAAAAAGAAGAAATAAATTCACACATTATCAAGTAAATCATTAACACATAATAATAGATATGAATCGCGACAATCAGATTTTTCAATTAATCGATAGAGAGTATCAACGTCAGAAAAAAGGTATAGAGCTTATTGCCTCAGAGAACTTTGTCAGCGAACAAGTGATGCAGGCAATGGGATCATGCCTGACAAATAAGTATGCCGAAGGCTATCCCGGGCATCGCTATTATGGCGGTTGCCAGGTGGTTGACGAAGTGGAGCAGCTTGCAATCGACCGCGTGAAAGAGCTTTTCGGAGCAAAATGGGCGAATGTGCAGCCTCATTCCGGAGCGCAGGCCAATATGGCAGTGTTCATGGCCTGCATGAAACCGGGCGATAAATTTCTCGGTCTTAATCTGGCTCATGGCGGACACCTGTCGCACGGAAGCCCTGTCAATTTCTCAGGATTGGTGTTCCACGCATTGGAATACAACGTTGATGCCGAGACCGGACGCATTGACTATGAGCAAATGGAAGAAGTGGCCCGCCGCGAACGTCCGAAACTGATCATCGGAGGCGCCAGCGCATATTCACGCGAATGGGACTATGCCCGCATGCGCCGTCTGGCCGATGAAATCGGCGCGATATTCATGGTTGACATGGCTCATCCGGCCGGACTGATTGCCGCAGGGCTGCTTGACAATCCCATAAAATATGCCCACATTGTGACCTCCACCACCCACAAGACCCTCCGCGGCCCGCGCGGCGGTATCATCCTGATGGGAGAAGATTTTGAGAACCCCTGGGGAAAAACAACCCCGAAAGGAGTTGTGCGCATGATGTCATCGCTGCTTGACTCGGCAGTGTTCCCCGGCGTACAGGGAGGCCCGCTGGAGCATGTAATTGCCGGTAAAGCAGTTGCATTCGGTGAAGCCTTGCAGCCTGAATACCGTGACTACCAGTTGCAGGTGAAGAAAAACGCCGCAGCAATGGCCGATGCTTTGATAGCTAAAGGATATAAGATCGTTTCCAACGGCACGGACAACCACTGCATCCTCGTTGACCTCCGCACAAAGTTTCCTGAACTGACCGGAAAAGTTGCCGAACGCGTGCTGGTCGAGGCCGACATCACAGCAAATAAAAATATGGTGCCCTTCGACAGCCGCTCACCGTTCCAGACATCCGGCATACGCCTCGGCACCCCCGCTATCACCACACGCGGTGCAAAAGAGGAACTTATGGGAGAAATTGTTGATATGATAGATACGGTTCTCTCAAATCCGGAAAGTGCTGAAACAATCAAAGCGGTCCGCGAAAAAGTGAATGCTACGATGGCCGGCTATCCGATGTTCGCATATTAGAAACCACTAACCGAGTATGATTCTTGATTCTATCGTATGGGACATGAGTCCCGACCTGATAAGCAGCCCGGTAACAATCAGATGGTATGGTCTGATGTTTGCCATCGGCTTCCTGATTGGCTATGAGATTGTAGCCAGAATGTTCCGCCATGAAGGTGCGCCGGAACGCTGGCTTGGGCTACTCCTCATCTGGACAATGGCGGGAACAATCATCGGCGCACGCCTCGGACATTGTTTCTTCTATGAATGGGATTTCTACAGTTCTCATCCGGCCGAAATAATCAAAGTGTGGAAAGGCGGACTTGCAAGCCACGGCGGCGCGATAGGAGTCATTCTCGCCGTGCTTTGTTTCTCATGGATAACGACAAAACGCAGCCCTCTGTGGACATTTGACCGTCTTGTTGTGCCGATAGCATTGGTTGGCGGGCTGATCCGGCTCGGCAACCTCTTCAACTCGGAAATTTTCGGAGGTCCGACCGATCTGCCTTGGGGAATGATGTTCATCCGTTCTCATGAATGGCAGACCAATTTTGCCGGCATGGCATGTCATCCGACGCAAATCTACGAAGCGTTGTGTTATTTCACATTGTTTGCAGTGCTGATGTGGATGTATTGGAAACGCAATGCTGAATCGCGGCCCGGACTGATATTCGGGATATTCCTGATCGGCACATTCCTATCTCGTTTTTTCATCGAGTTCATCAAGAACGATCAGGAAGCATTTGAAGCGACAATGACACTGAACATGGGGCAGTGTCTGAGCATTCCATTCATAGTGTTAGGCATTTTCTTCGTATGGCGTGCTTTGCGCCGACCGCCGGTAAAGCTGTCGTTCCCCAATCACTACGCCGAAGAAAAATCATAAAAAGGAAAATAATCAATGACCGAAATAATCTTTGTATCCGGAATAGACACAGATGCAGGAAAAAGTTTTGCGACAGGCTATATTGCACGCCGCCTGATGGAAAAAGGGCGCAAAGTCATCACACAGAAGTTCATTCAGACCGGATGTGACGGATATTCGGAAGATATTGACACCCACCGCCGCATAATGGAAGTTGGGCAACTGCCGGAAGACGCAGCACATCTGACCGCACCTGTCATATTCACCTATCCGGCCTCTGCACAACTTGCCGCCAGAATCGATGGGCGCGACATCGACTTGACCGTTATTGACAAAGCTACCGAACAGCTTGCCAAGAATCATGATGTGGTGCTGATCGAAGGCGCAGGAGGTCTGATGGTACCAATCACTGACGAATTCTTTGCCATCGACTATGCCGCTACCCGGCAGATTCCGGTAGCGTTGGTCACCAATAGCCGATTAGGATCTATCAACCATACGATTCTCTCTCTTGAAGCTATCAAATCGCGGGGAATTCGGCTTCACAGCGTCTGGTACAATACATTCTTCGATAAAGATCCTGAAATTTCGCGCGACACTCGGAGCTTCATATCACGCTATCTCTCCAATAACTTCCCGGATGCAAAAATGATTGACATTCCGGTTATTGACCTCTAATCTCATTGACACCCACATGCCAGACTCGTCATTGACACTCTCGATACCAAAGAAACAGCTATATGAAATGCCGGCAGCCATATTCACCGGAGAAATCATAACCATAGAGACAGCCGCCGATGCACGCTCCGCGATAAGATTTCTTTCGCGACAACCGATCGTTGGATTTGACACAGAGACACGTCCGTCATTCCGCAAAGGCAAGACCCACTCTGTTGCGCTTATACAGCTCTCTACTGATGAAACCTGCTTCCTATTCCGAATTAACAAAACCGGTTTTCTGACTCCGCTTCGGGAACTTCTCGAAATGAAATCGGTCAAAAAAATCGGGCTGTCAACCAAAGATGACTTTCATGGATTGCTCAAACTGGGAGAATTCAAGCCCGATGGATTTGTAGAGCTACAGAACTACGTCCACCATTTTGGGATTATCGATGCAAGCCTACAGCGCATCTACGCAATAATCTTCGGCGAACGCATAGCCAAAGGGCAAAGGCTCACGAACTGGGAAGCTGCGGAACTCACAGCCGCCCAACAGCACTATGCCGCATTGGATGCCTACGCATGCCTGAGGATTTATCGCTATCTGTCAGAGGGTGGGTTCCATCCCGAGCAGTCGCCTTACATTGTTGAGCCCGGAAGTGAATCGGCAACAGATACGGAACAATAAATACCACGATTGAAAATCATGCGACTGAAAAAATCCACAGTAATCCCCATCGTTCTAATGGTCTATCTCGCCGTGATGGCATATATAGGCCGAAGCGAACTGTATGACGGACACTATCTGTATTATTTCGAAATCATCGGGATTACGCTTATCGTCATCGTTCTGCTGCATTTCTCCCTGAAACGCCGCGAACGTCTCCGCCGCGAGCGCGAATCCGACCTCAAAAAATAGTTTCACGCACGGACACCCGAACCTCCGAAAATCCAACGACATTCAGTGAACTTGCATATGGGAACGGATTTTTGTACCTTTGCATGCGCTAATTAAAAACATCTAACTCTACGATATATCATGGCATTACAATGCGGTATTGTCGGATTGCCAAACGTAGGCAAATCCACTCTTTTTAATTGTCTTTCAAACGCTAAAGCACAGTCTGCCAACTTTCCATTCTGCACTATCGAACCCAACGTAGGTGTG
>CAYTLU010000205.1:0-4350 GCA_964438665.1 uncultured Bacteroides sp. | reverse complement strand
AGGCAGAATGAGATAGCGCAACTGCGATCGGGGCGTGGTGCAACCTTCGCCATAGGATTTACCCTTCATTCGGGCAAAGGTGCAATCCGAAATTTCATAAGCCGCAAACACCGGCAAAAACGCTTCGGCCTCAAATCCGAGGCTGTCGGCATCCCAGCAGAATCCGCCCAATTCCGCTCCCTGACGGACGGAATCAAGGCTCGTCTCATTTTGTGAGGAAACAATCAGCGACATAGCCGTCAAAAAGAATGAAAATAATGCCAACTTCTTATACATCATAGACAAAACCCTTTCGCCTACAAATATATGGAAAAATCTCACGATTTTGTGTTATATTTGCATCAAAGAGCATTTATACTTAAATAATTCAAGTGTTTTTCCCTGTAAAATAGAATAACAGTAGATTATCATGGCCGCATATAAGGATATCATAAACAATATTTGCAACAACATCCACACCGGACTGATTGATTTTTCAGAACCACGTAGCGAGGCATCAATGCCAACACAAGCGTCTTCTGAATTTATCACCAATAAACAGCAAGGTGATTGGGCTGAAGATGTCATATTTAGAGCAATCAATGATAATTCCCCAAATATAGTTGCCGTGAAATACGGTAAATCCGACGACCTTGTTGCCGGCGACATCGGTTTTGAGAAATTCTTCAATGATTATCAATATGAGTTGGACACAATTGGCAAGCGTCCTGATATTTTATTATTCAAGAGGGAGGATTTTGATGAAACTTTAGGTTATGACATTAGTTCCAAATCCAGCATTGAAGTCGGGGAGTATGTGGCAAAGGCTTTTGCCGGTATCGAGGTCCGGTCAAGCGCATTCCTTATAAACAAATACACGGCTGAGACGAATAAAATTGTGCGCGAAAACACAAATAGAGCCATTGATCTTAAGAATATTGTTCTGAATAACTACATTGATCTTTTGGAACAAAAACGACCGGAACTTATCACCATACTCCAACAACTAGACGAGATTTCCGTGAGGACTATAGATTTTCGTGCTGCCACATGGCGATCATCCCAGCGTCTGCAAGAACTCTCTTTATTCCTTTCAGAAATCAAGAAATGTCTGAAGATCATCCAAAAACGAAATTCCCTTTCCATCACGCCCAAAGTTGAAGATTTGAAAGTAGTACATAAGTGGATCATGAACTATAATGTTCCTCATTTCTATGTACAGGTTTTCTTTGATAAGGTTTATGGTGTATCATTCAAACATATTCTTGAACTCATATCCAATCCGGAGTTAGAGGATCATAAGTATTTCATTGAACAAGACGCAAAGAACCAAAATAAAACAACTATAAAAATTCCATCGCAAGATTGCATTTGCCTTGCCGAGACAGTCAAAGAACCGGAGCATCAAAGTGTCAGAAAGGAGCTCAATAAAGGACGTTTGCTCTTCTATGTCAAGTTTGATGGAGGAGAGGCTTATCTTGATGCAAGCAACTTTAAATCGCTTTTTGGAATCAACCTTTGAATGATGACTCCCGAACAGAAATATACATCCACCGTTTCACTCAAACATCGTAAGAAATACGGACAATTCTTCACACCAGAAAGCATTGCCGCGTTCATGTGCAAATGGGTTATGCATGGCAACCAAAACGCCAAGATTCTTGAACCGGCATACGGTTTGGGGGTTTTTTCCCGCATTCTTGCCCAATCGACAACACAACCTATCGATGCATACGAAATTGACAGCAAAATATTTTCAGTTGCGGCATCCGAACTTCCTAATGGGGTGAATCTTTGGAATGAGGACTATTTCAAAAGCGAATGGGAGACAAAGTATGATGCGATAGTGTGCAATCCTCCATATTTGAAGTTTCACGACTACGATAATGACCTTTATATTCCTGACGTGAACAGTCATCTAGGAATAAAACTAAACGGATTTACGAACCTTTATACGCTTTTTTTACTAAGATCAATTGCTCAGTTACGAGCAGGCGGACGGTTGGCTTACATCATACCTTCTGAATTTCTAAATGCCGATTATGGTGTGGAAGTAAAGCGTGCGTTACTTAAAAGCAATACATTAAAACACGTAGTCATTGTGGATTTCACAAAATGCGCCTTCGATGATGCTCTGACAACAGCATGTATTCTCCTATGCGAAAATACAAGATCCGACACAATACGCTTTTCAACGCTAACAGACATCAAAAAGTTAGATGAATGTCTGGACGCTTATGTGGAATACAATATAACGGAGCTTGATGCCGATATAAAGTGGAAAGCATATTATGAAGAGGGCAATAGCATTAAATATCGTCATCTTGTTCCGTTCTCGAATTTTGCAAAAGTGTCACGAGGCATCGCAACAGGAGCGAACGATTACTTTACATTCAAGCAATCTAAAATAGCCGATTTCAATATTCCCCAAAAATGCTTAATGCCTTGTATCTGCAAAGCATTAGATGCTCCAAAAGCATTCTTTACGCAAAAAGATTTTGAGAATCTCGCAAACAATAACAAAACGTGTTATCTGTTTAACGGTTGTGCAAATGAAAGCCATCCAAGCGTCAACAGCTACATTACGCTTGGCGAAAAGGCGGGCTTTAACAAACGTTTTTTGACGGCAAGTCGCACGCCGTGGTATTCAATTGAAAACAGGCCACCTGCACCAATCTGGGTATCAGTGTTCAATCGGAACGGACTGCGTTTTGTGCGAAATGAAGCAAATATTTACAACCTGACAACATTTCATTGTATTTATCCGAAAGGAGTTATAGATACAGATGTGCTATTCGCTTATCTCATAACGGATGTGGCAAAGGAAATTTTTCTGGACAATTCACGTCAGTATGGCAATGGACTTGTAAAATTCGAGCCTAACGACCTCAATAAAGGGATGGTTGCAGACTTATCCCGCCTATCAACTGAAGAGATCTGTTACGTTAAGAATGTGTATGACTATATTACAACTTCACAATGTGAGAATACCGGCATTGCATTACTTAACAGATTTTTTGAGAAAAAGTTTACAACAGGAATCGTTGACTTGAGGGAATTAAATATCGAATTAGACCAACTTAAAAAAGCAATACCAATTGCATCATAAATCCAAAAGAGATAGCAATAGAGAGAAGAATATGCAATGATGGGGTTGGCGGTTTGGGGATTAATTGCTAATTTTACAATTGGAAAAGATGTAAGATCATGGCAAAAAAGATTGTAGAGACACCGCTGATGAAGCAATATTTCGAGATGAAACAAAAACATCCCGATGCGGTGTTGTTGTTTCGCGTCGGCGACTTCTATGAAACATTCTCAGACGATGCCATCTCAGCCTCGGAAATCCTCGGCATAACGCTGACACGCCGCGCCAACGGAGCTGCATCATCGGTGGAACTCGCCGGATTTCCGCATCATGCTCTCGACACTTATCTGCCAAAACTCATACGCGCCGGAAAACGCGTTGCAATCTGCGAGCAACTCGAAGACCCGAAACTGACAAAAAAACTGGTCAAACGCGGCATAACTGAACTGGTGACTCCGGGCGTCAGCCTGGGAGACAATATCCTTGAAAACCGCCGCAACAATTTCCTTGCAGCCATCCACATGGCCGGAAAACATTGGGGCGTGGCATTTCTGGATATCTCCACCGGAGAGTTCATGACCGCCGAAGGGGCGCCTGACTACGTAGAGAAACTGCTGGCGAAATTCGCGCCAAAAGAGGTTTTGGTGGAGCGCGGAAAACGCCGTGACTTTGCCGAAACAGTCCATAACAGCTACCTGACTTTCGAACTCGATGACTGGATATTCACAGAGCCAACCGCCCGCGAGCGGTTGATGAAGCAGTTTCAGACCGGGTCGCTCAAAGGTTTCGGCATCGACAAGATGACCAGTGCCATCATCGCATCAGGAGCCGTGTTGCACTATCTCGACATCACAAACCACACTCAGACAAGCCACATAGCCGCGCTTTCGCGCATTGACGAGGAACACTACGTCAGACTCGACAGCTTTACCATCCGGAATCTTGAACTGACGGAATCAATGGCCTCCGACGGCAAGAGCCTGTTGGATGTCATTGACCGCACGGTGACGCCGATGGGAGCGCGGATGCTGCGCCGATGGATTCTCTTTCCGCTCAAGGATGCAGCGGCAATCAACGCACGTCTGGACGTGGTGGAGGAGCTGATGCGCGACAGCGACATGCGCCGTCAGCTGGAAGCGGATCTTGGCCGGATCGGCGATCTGGAGCGTCTTATCGGCAAGGTTGCCGTAGGGCGCGTCAGCCCGCGGGAACTCGTTCAGCTGCAACAGGCACTGACAACAATAGCGCCGATCAAGGAGGCCTGCATGGGAAGCGGTGACGCC
>CAYTLU010000204.1:0-3568 GCA_964438665.1 uncultured Bacteroides sp. | reverse complement strand
TTTCTGTACTCGATACAGATACTTGCTCAACCGCGCATAATCCTTTGCATCCATTGCATCGCGATACTCCTCTTCCTGCATACCGAGAATGAACATCTCGTTCTGCTGCATCGAGAACCTGAACTGCCAGTCGGCAGATTCCGGCAACTGCTGAAGGAATGTTTCGGGCATATCCTCCGTTATCGAGTCCCATATTTCATCCGGGCGGGTAATGATAAGCGGAATGCCATACTTTTTGCGTTCGACAGCATGCCAGAATGTCACGATATGCTCCTTCAGTTCACCATTCTTATCCTCGTAAATAGCCACATGGTGATTGTTCGCCGGCTTTACAAAGGCTACCTGCTCCCCTTGTTCATTGTATCGCAGCGGTACGACGGCACTCAATCCTGTATAACACCTTACACTGCGAACAGCTCTGCCTTGATGATCCAACAGTGGTTCGGCAAATGCTGCTGTCAAATTATTTTTATATTCTGTCAACCGCTGAATTACAATTTCCCGAATGTTCTTGTCTACAATCTTTTCAGGATTTTTCGGATTTTGCTTCTTACCAAATTCCGTAAGCGGGTATTTAACCACATATTCCTCTTTGCCGTTTTCGCTGTTGCGAATACGGCCATAAACAGTCTCCTCACTCAATGGCCCGCGCGGAATGATAACTCCCGTTTGAGCGCATACTCTTTTACCGCCGCGATAGACATATCGTTTGCCGAGGCCCGCCGCACGTTTGCCGCTTTTAAACGACACGGCTATTTTTTCCACCGCAGCAGCTACCTCCGAAGTCGAGAAGTGCGGCTGCATAGCTATATAACGCTCCAATCGCGTCAACCGCCGCTGCGTAGCCGCATCCTGACTTTCGTCGGAGATCGATTTGAATGCCGCCTCCTTCAAAGAGTTCAGATTGTTGATTCGTTGTATATACCCCTGTTTGGTACAAGCGATCGTCAGAGCATCGATCGCATGATGACGATGATCCATCCGTTTGGACCAGTCAGCAATCCGCTCGACACATACTTTCCGTCCGTTCACTTCGCACTCCACATTCTTCGTAAGGCCAGCGGATCTGTACCGCTCGAAGCTCAAGTCATGCAGCACGTTGTCCCAGCCCCAAATATGACGCAATAGATCGGTTATGCTGCCACTGGTGGAATATACATTGCGACACACCGACTGCAATATCTCTTTCGCCTTTTTAGCGATGTACTGGCTCTCGCGCAACTGTCGTTCAATGAAATCCTCGGGCAGCTCCGATGCCGGCATAAGCAACTTCTTCTGCTTGGTTTTGGAGATTTTACCATTTGCAACCATATCAGCCACTCGCTCAAGATAAGCATTGAACTCACCTTCGCTCTTGCTCTTCATATAATCGTATGCCGTTCGGTTGTTTTTATCCTTATTACACTTTCTACAAGCACAAACCTTGTTCGAAAAACTGTCATCGAACAATAATGAGCGGGGTATTATATGCTCGATCTCGACACCGAATCCCTGCAAAAACTCCTTCACATTGACCGGCTGTCCGCAATACATGCATATTTTGTCGCTCTCTTTCCACATCTTATATTTCTGTATGCGCGAACGAGTGGGTGTCAATCCATACTCTTCAATTATTTTGGCAATCCCTTCATTTTCCTTTGTCGCTGCAGCAATCGATTCAGTCATTTTCGCACGTTCCTCGCGGCTCTGCTTCAACTCACGAGCCAATTCTACACGTATCTCATCGAAACGGCCATACTCCGACATTAAAGCATTGACAAGATTCACTAACTGGTTAAGAATCTTCTCCACTACCGGCTGACGAAGTTCCCCTTTTCGGATCGGAGACAACGAATCCGCCAGCGGCCGAATATCATTCTGCTCGGCCGTCAATACCATATCGCTATAACCTGCGGCACACTTAGCGTCATAATATGACATTCCCTCCTGCAAATACGGCAGAATATGGCGTATCGCCCGAGCCGATTTGTTCCCGTAACCGCTTTTGACAAAATCGATTCGGCACAGAGCGTCGAGCACCGTATCATCTTCGATCCCAAAGTCTTTGCGCAAAGCATCGCGCAGCTCGGAAATATCCGAAATCGAATAAAGCGTATGCCACAATCTATACAGCGGCTGGGATTCGAACGACGGATCGATGACTTTTAACACCTCTCCGGTCTCCCGATTTGCCGAACAGCCCTCGATCACATGCAGATCGAATCGCAGCAAATCATCTTTTCGGTCATAATGTTCCAAGGCTTTGGCGATTGCACAATAAGTGGTATTGCCTTGCAGTCCTGTTCCTACAGATTTGCCAATTTGCCACTCACGAGATTTTATGCCGAGCAATGATTTCAAATCATTGCTCTTTAATTTTTCGTGCGTATTCATAAAATCGAAGATCGCACGTTTACGTTCTATCGATATTATATACAGGTTGTTCTTGTTATCCCTAATATTCAGGTTGTTGATACTTTCCCATATCTTACATACCTGAAAAAGCGGAGAGCTGCGCGGAGTCACCCTCGGACCGCAATTACGTACACGGCCATTAATCTCTACATCGTGTCGTTCCATTTCGCACTTCGCGACCAAATGTTTGCACGATCGCAACGGCCGCTGGTGAAATATTATATAATCACGAATATGGGAAATTACCTTATCGGTCAGCAATTCCGGATAAAATATGCGCTGACGCGCCATTATGGCATCATACTCTTCAACGTAGGCATCCCGAGGATATATGCGCTCCTTACACCGGAATGCCGGATCGGACTTCAATCCGTTATACAGATATTGTCCTATCGTCAGTCCTCGCTCGTGAAGTTCGTCATACCGTTCCTCTACGGCTTGCACATACGCACCCTGCTTCTTATCCTCGAAATCAGACTTTACCGCACGGTAACCGCGTTTTTGATTCAAATGGCACAGCACACGGCCCAACTCCTTAAGTGATATTTTGCTATCTACAGCCAGCGCCCGCAATCCCCATAGATCGAGCGTCGAAAGTTTTAAAGCTGAACCGTCATACATACCCAAACGGCTCAATTCCTCCAGCAATAACGCCCGACGCAGTTGGTACCGATCATAACCTTTGCGTTGAGTACGACATTTCGTGCGGTCGGCATTTTTGGTCAAAGCCTGTCCTTTGGAAAATTGGGTGCTGTCATCTGCACTCAACGGGATGATTCTACTCCCTATATCTACAATGCAATCTTTTTTATCGAAGCACCTGTTTTCTTCATTAAGAATCTCATTACTACATTCATCGACAACTGCCCATCCTATACTTGACGACCCTATATCCAATCCAAGAACTCGTTTCATATACTAACAGATTAAAAAAGTGCTGTAAATTTAGTAAAAAATATTTCATTTAATCGAAATATATGCTATATTTGCAGCACAAATTTAAAAGCAAATCACAATAAGGATTATTCCGTTGTGAAAACATTCAAGGCGGGGCAACTCGCCTTTTTTCATTTCACGAACTACCGCGTCCCGAAACAGCATTACAATAAAGTATATAAGAATAGAACGGTATTTGCGCTCGCTTATTCGTACATTGGCTTCGCCCAAGATACTC
>CAYTLU010000203.1:0-5813 GCA_964438665.1 uncultured Bacteroides sp. | reverse complement strand
GGTGCCTCCTCCTATCGGAAGAATGGAAACGCCAATCAATGGCTCGCCGTCGCCTGCATAAGTGACTCTACCACTAATTGTGCGGGTCTGCGCCATCGCGCTTGCCGCCATTGTGGTGATCATCACAAGTAATAATAACAGCTTTTTCATACTAAAATAAAATTAGACATATAATTAATTTGGTTAATTCGTTTGGTGTAGTTGTTTTTTCTTCTTTTCTACCTTATTTTTCTGTTCTTTTTTCCCTTTCTTTTGATTATTGAATGTATTTAACCTGTTAATCACTCCCTGTTCCCATCACAATCTCTTGCTAAGAGATTTGGATGCTGCGGCGCTCCGTGGTGCGCAGTCTCCCGACCGGCATTTCCCATCATGACACATTATTATATAAGCATTAACCGCACGTGGATAGATATTCCACATGGTAGGGGCGAGGCACGCCTCGACCGAATAATCCGCATGGCATTTTTTATCAAAAACCAACGCTAAACTTTCGATTTGAAATGAAAATGCCCTTAAAAATTGCTTTTTGCAAAAAAATTAACACTCAAAAATTACAATTGCTCCCCCTCGCCCTATCTGTCCTATAAGTCAATGCGTTAAGCCCTCCAAAAAATCCTGCATCCTGCAAAATAATATGTTAAATGCTGAAAATAAATGACTTTATGTGTTGGAATGTTAATAATTATTATTAACTTTGCCAATCCCATTATCTCTTAGCAAGAGATGATTGCGGAAGCAGGGAGTAGCTAATAGGTTAAAATCACATTCAATAAACAAAAGAAAGGGAAAAGAACAGAAAAGTAAGGTAGAAAAGAAGAAGAAACAACTACACCAAACGAATTATCCAAATTAATTATATGTCTAATTTTATTTTAGTATGAAAAAGCTGTTATTATTACTTGCAGTCATCGTGGCTATGGCAACGAGCGCTTCGGCACAGAAACGCACTTACCACGGCACAGTGATTGGCTCTAACGACGATGAACCGTTGGTCGGAGCGACAGTAAAGGCCGTCGGATCGACTGACGGCGTGCTGACCAACGCCGATGGCGAGTTCACCATCAGCGTACCGTCAACGGTAAAGCAGATCACCGTCAGCTACGTCGGCATGAAGCCGGCAACGGTTGCATTGTCAGACAACATGAAGGTGTTTCTCGATCAGGAGAACACGATGCTTGACCAGGTAGTGGTCACCGGCTATGGCTCCGCCAAGAAGCTCGGCTCCGTTGTCGGCTCTGTTTCGGTTGTCAATCAAAAGGTTGTCAACGAGACTCCGGCCTCTAACTTCGTGGATGCGCTTCAGGGTCAGGTCTCCGGTCTTGCCATCAACTCCAACTCAGGCGACCCCTCCAATGACAATATATCCATCGTTCTCCGTGGACGCAACTCTCTATCACAGGATGTCACCCCGCTTTTCATCTGCGACGGCGCTCCTATCAGCGAGTCGTTCTTCACATCCATGAACCCTGCCGACATCGAAAACGTGACCGTTTTGAAGGATGCTGCTTCTATCGCCATCTACGGTAGTCGCGGTGCGAACGGTATCATTGTGATCACCACAAAGAAAGGCAAATACGGCATGAATGCGCGTGTCAACATCCGTGCCAACTATGGTTGGTCGGCAATGGTCAAGGACAATGTGACAATGATGAACTCGCAGCAGTATATGCAGTTCCGCGATATGATCGGCGCTCCACTTTCCAATAACGTTCAGAATCTTATCAACACCTATGGAATCTCTACCGACTGGCGTCAACAGATGTTTAATGATAATGCTCCCACCTATAACGTTAACGCAACGGTTCAGGGCGGCAGCGAAAGCTTAAGCTACTACGTCGGTCTCGGCTACTATAGCCAGGATGGTATCATTCAGAACTCTGAAATGAACCGTACGACCCTTAACTGGAGCTTGGACTCTAAGGTCAACAACTGGTTCCGTATCGGATTCTCCGGCAACACCGGTCTGCGCAAGAGCAAGATCAATCTTGAAGATGACGACGATGATCTATACCTGAATAACCCGATGCTGCTTTCCCGTATGGCTCTTCCCTATGACTCGCCTTACAACTATTCATTTAACGACAACGGCGACATTGTATATGGCAGCCCGACTGAAAAGCTCCACTATTCCGGAATCACAATGCCTTGGTATCTGTATTCATATAACCACTATGGCCGCAACCGCATTTCGGCCAATCTCCGCCTCTACGAGCAGATCAACCCGATCAAGGGCTTGACCATCAAAGCACAGCAGGCTATGGAGGGTTATGACAACCGCGTTTCTCAGACCATCGACCCTCGCAAGACTTTCCTTACCGGCATGGGCGACAAGGTTGGAGCAAATGAGGTGGGCTACATGAACCCCGGTGCGAATGGCGAATCATTCTCTCGCTACTATCAGTTTACATACACCAACACGGCTGAATATACCAATACAATTGCCGACAAACATAATTTCACCATTCTTATCGGTCAGGAATCTATAATCTCTCGTTCGAATGGCTTCAGCGTTAATGCTTCGGGCACGACTGACCCACGTCGCAATCTCTTGACCCAGAACCTGACCATCGCTATGAGTAATGTTGGATATAGCAAAGCTGAACAGGTTATCAACTCCTACTTCCTCAATGGTAACTATAGCTACGACAACCGTTACTTCCTGGATTTCTCAGTGCGTCGCGACGGAACGTCACAGCTTGCTCCCGGACATCGCTGGGGCACTTTCGGTGCATTCGGTCTGATGTGGAATCTTAAAAACGAAAAATTCCTCGCTGAAAAAACATGGTTGAACGATCTTCGTCTCCACTATAGCTATGGCGCAACCGGCAACTCCAACATCGGTAACTTTGCATGGCAAGGTACGGTCGGTGGCTACACCGGTGGCTACGCAGGCAGTCCGGCACTCGGAATCTCTAACCCGTCGAACAATAACCTTAGCTGGGAAACCATCTACAGCCACGATCTCGGCGTCAACTTCCGCGTATTCGACCGCGTGAGCGTTACTGCCGACTGGTATTCCAAACGCACCGAAGATATGCTCTACACCATTCCTTACTCACTGACTGTCGGTGCAGCAAATGGTGCAGGCAACGTCTGCAAGATGTCAAACAAAGGTGTTGAAGTTGAAGTTCAGGGCGACATTTTCAAAAACAAAGATTGGTATGTCGGCGCTCGCGTTCAGTTTAACTACAACAAGAATGAGATTCTCGAACTCTGGGATGGAGCCGATGAATATCCAATCGGATCAACCGGTTTGATCCATAAGGTTGGCGATATGATGAGCCAGTACTATGCAGTGCGTTATGTCGGCGTTGATCCGGCAGACGGCAAGCAGGTGTGGCTTGACAAGAACGACAACCCGACCAAGGTGTTCCCCTCTGACGCTCAGGTTTGCACCGGCAAGTCAGCCTATGCTCCCTGGACCGGCGGTTTTGGAGTTAACGCACGTTGGAAAGGCTTGTCTGTAGCAGCCAACTTCGTATTCCAGTCAGGCAAATACATGGTCAACAACGACCGTTACTTCATTTGCAACCCGACCAGCTTCGGCACAAGCTACAACCAGAGCGTTGATGCTTTGAATATGTGGACAACCCCCGGTCAGGTTACAGATGTTCCCGCATTCGGTGAAACTCTCACCTATGCCGGCGAGGACACCAGCTGGTTGGAAGACGCTTCATTCACACGTCTGAAAAACCTGACTGTAGCCTACGATTTCCCACGCAGCCTTATCAACAAATGGGGCATGCAGGGACTGCAGCTCCACTTCACCGGACGCAACCTCTGGACTATCTCTGACTTCTCCGGCTATGACCCCGAAGTTCAGTCAAACATGATACAGTTCCAGTACCCGAACACACGTCAGTATGAATTCGGTATCGAGGTTAGCTTCTAATAAATATGTTTAACCTCTTAAAAAGCTAAGCAATGAAATTGAAAAAGATATTCCTAGGACTTTTGGCATCGACAACGATGCTAACATCGTGCGACATGGATACCACCAACTATGGTGTTCTTGATCAGGGATCCGCAATCATGAACGTTGACGATGCCGCTGCTTTCTGCAATGGTCTCTACGTTCAGATGCGCGGCATTCAGGCCGGTGAGTTGATCGCCACTCCCGATATCCAGTGCGACTACTTCGTTGGTCTCGTCAGCAACGGTAACCGCGACGGCAACTATTCGTCAGGCCAGATCGTAGCCGCTGACGTTGACTGGGCTGATCGTTACTACAGCCTGTATAATCTAATCAACTCTGCCAACTATTTCCTTCCGGAAGTTGAACGCCTTATGGCATCAGAGACAATCACCGCTGACGAAAAGTCACGTTATGAATATTATGCCGGAACTGCTCACTTTGCCCGCGCTTATGCGTATTGGTATCTTTTCGACAAGATTGTTGATTACTCAGCCGACAAGACTGTTGCCGGCAAGGGTCTGCAGATCGTTGAGACTTATAATCCTACTGCTGACCGCAGTCTTTACGTTGGACGTAGCTCAATCGAGAAAACCGTTGAGTATATCAATAATGAGTTGAAACTTGCCTACGATGCAATTCTTGACTATGAGCAGAATTATTCCGACCAATATGTCGGTCCATGTGCCTCTTATCTCAACAGCTACACTGTGGCTGCACTTCAGGCTCGTTTTGCCCTTCTCACTCAGGACTACAAAACTGCTTTTGACAAGGCTGACGACGTCATTTTGAGCGAAGTGTTTACTCTGGCAAGCGGTGATGACTATGTCAATATGTGGATCAATGACGAAAGCGATGAGCTCCTTTTCGTGCCTTATGCAGAAGTTGGATTGGGTGGCTACTCAACCGGTTTGATCTGGCTCACCAACAACAAGGAAGAGGAATCAGACTATATCCCGACAGCTGAATGGCTTGAAGCATATTCTGACGATGATGTCCGCTTCTCTGCTTTCTTCACAGTCTATAATCCTCTGATTGTCAACGGTGAGAATTATGCCGCCTTTGTTTTCAACAAATATCCCGGCAACCCGGCTCTCCGCACTTCTCCCAACACCAACAATATGCTCAACAAGGCTAAACCGTTCCGTCTGTCAGAACTTTATCTGATCGCTGCCGAAGCTGCCGCTACTGATGGTGCTGCCAAGAATGAGGCTAAAGCCAACCAGTATCTCCAGGATTTGATCGCTGCACGTGATCCAAGCTATCAGCCTCAGGATCTCTCCGGAGCAGCTCTTCTTAGAAAAGTTAAAGAAGAACGTGGCAAGGAACTTATCGGTGAAGGCTTCCGTTTGGGCGACTTGCGTCGTTGGGGCGAAGGATTTACTCGTACGTCAGGTTTCGACACATTCCTTGATGGTGCTGTTGCCGATCTTGAAAATGTGATCGTTCCTACAACAAAGAATGTCACCTATCTACCGACAGACTACCGCTTCGTATGGCCGATTCCATTCCGCGAAATGCAGGTTAACCCGCAGCTTACCGGCCAGCAGAACCCGCGTTACTAATTTTATGTGACTATTTAAATTGAAACAATAATTATGAAATTGAATAAAATATTTGCCGTTGCTCTCGCAGTATTCGCTATGACGTCCTGCGAAGAAACCAACGTGGAAGATTATCCCAATTTCCTTGGCGCGGTCAACACGGCATCGGACGTGACTGTAGGTCTTCCCAAGACATTTACAGCCAACGAGGATGAATCCGAATTTTACGTTCCGGTAGAATTGACCGGCACTGCCAATGGAAAAGTCCAAGTGACTGTTCAGGTTAAAGAACTCTCCAATGTTCCTGAAGGGACAGAGCCTGCAGTTAAGGGAGAGCACTTTAATGTCACTTC
>CAYTLU010000202.1:0-4112 GCA_964438665.1 uncultured Bacteroides sp. | reverse complement strand
TCTGACAGCCGCCTGCCGTCGACAAATTCACGAACGATATAGCAGTATGGCGTGCCGCCAAGTTCGATAGCGCCATTGGCAACTACGGGGACAAAAGCAGAACTCTTGGCGAGTGCCTCATTCGCCTCACTCTCCACAACGCCGTTCCCGGCATCGGCTGCAAACAACTTCATCAACGCCTTCTCGCCATTCTTGCCCCTTACGAAGTAGCTTTCGCGACGGTTATCCGAAGAAGCCTTTACAAACTTCTCAACCCGGAAATCCCCAACAGTCTGTCCTATGTTCAATGTCGCACTCATCTCCATATAAATTTTTCGCTCGGATTACTAACTCTCTTCTCGTATAGAGCAGCAATCCGAGCGAAATATATCATTAGATGCAAGAATAAATATTTTATCGTTTCCTATGGGAGGCCCCATCGGTTCAAGATGTCTTCTACTTGCGTTTTAAATTCAGGTGTAACATGGTGTTTAACGCGATTGTAGGCGATAGCCAATGTCGCGACATTGTCAGCAAGCCCCAACATCCCAAACTTCTCACGGCTCAAAAGGTCTTTGGGCAAAAGCTGGTAGGCCAATGCTCCAACGATAATTGTTTTATCTAACACAGGAGTCGTTGGTGCTTTAACCACATAATATAGTTCCAAGACAATGCGCGTAGCCTCTCTTCCGGCCTTAATTGCATACTGTTTAATGTACTGCCAGAGTTGCTCCGGACTTCCAAAGATGGCACTCAGTGTATCCATATATTCAATGTTTTAAATTCATTTTACTATATAGATTAAAGAGAAGTCTGATTCCTATCTTTTTTAAAAATCTATTCCAAGTGCACGACCTTTTTTGCGTCACTCTTCATCATCTTTCTCAAACTAATCCAATATCTTCTCGGTATTGGATATGAAGTCATCTGTTTGGTTAAGTAAAAGACGATATGTCGCATTATTCTTCTTGTTGCCGAACTATGCGCGTTTCCCGATAAAATTGCAGCGTTCCAGATTGTCGATAATACGAGTCAAGTTTGTACCGCTCGTTTTAATGCCTTCGCCAATCTCTTTTCTTGTCATACCGTTTTTGTGCTTGGCCAAAAGCCTGACCACTTCGATATATGTATCGGCATTGGGAAATACAGCATTGTAAAGTTCATCTAACTCTTTGCGCAATGCACCGTCCTCATCGAAACACAAGCGGTCTATATTCTTTGCCAAGTTCTCTTTGGCATCTATCTGGTCGAGGTAAAACGGCACACCGCTAGTAAGCATATAACATTGCAGTATTTCATATCTGTCCCATGTCGTATGGCGTCTTGTAAAATACTCCTCAGTCTCTTTAAGCGTAAAAGGTGCAAGATAGAGTCTGCGGGTAATGCGGTTGTGGAGGCCTTCGCGTTTTTTTATCAGTTTGTCTGTCATCCACGAAGTACCCGAACCGGTAGCAATCAATACAATATTGTACAAACCGGCAGCCCAGCCGTTCCAGAAATTTCCCAATGCACACACAAAATTGGAGCGTTTGGAATCCATCCAAGGCATTTCATCTATGAATATGACCTTCTTCCTGTCTGATGGCCGCGTTTCCAGATACTCTTCCAATGCGTCGAAAGCATCAAACCAGTCGTTTATCTCGGGTTGTTTCTTGCCGGAATATTTTTTCAGGGCTTTAGCGAAATTGCGAAGTTGCTCTCTCGTTTTCATATTATGCCCGCCGACATATTTGAAATCGTATTTACCGCCAAAGAACTTATCGACAAGATAGGTCTTCCCGATTCGTCGGCGACCGCAGATAATCACAAATTCCGATTTGTCGGAGTCCAAACACTTGGCTAATTCATCGCACTCGCGTTGCCGTGCTATCAACTTACTTTCCATAGATATAATCTTTGCTGCTTGCAGGTGGTATAAAGGTCAGCCCCGACCGTCATCATCATCGTGCCGAAAGTATGGCGCGAGGTGTGGTAGGTAATCACCTTGTCGATGCCCGCTTTCGCGACCCATTGTTTGAGTATCTTGTTGGTCGTCATTCGGGAGGGCAACGCGGCAAATATAAGCGCATTGTCATCATCGGTCTCGAGTTCCGGCAGCCACTTGATTGCATTCTTGGACAGCGGAGTATAAATGGGAGTCGACGTCTTCTGCTGTACGGTGGCAATCATATACTTGCCGTCATTGTAGACAAGGTCTTTCCAATGCAGATTCTCGATATCGCTCAAACGCAGGGCTGAATAGCACGAGAACAGATAAGCCTGCTTGACGATTTCGCTGCGGCAATCAGTAGTGATAAGCGTTTTCATCTCCTCGATAGTGAGGAATTGCCGTTTGGACTCAAGCTTCTTTACCCGTTCAGCAGGCGAAAGAAGCATAAACGGATTCTCGCCCAACCACTCGGCACGAACTGCGGCATTCAAGGCAATAGACAACTGGGATATATAGGATACAGCTGTCCCTTGCTCTACCGCTTTGCCTTTTCGACCTTTATAAGTATGTTGAATCCAGTCGATAAAACCGAGCGCCCATTTTTTGTCGATATCGCCCATTTTGGTATTCTTGCCGTACTGATTGACTACCTTGATCACACTTCGCAGCTTCTCTATCTTCTTGATGCCTTTGCGCTCCTGTATGGCATAGAACTTATCTAACCAGTCGGCCAGCGTAAGTTTAGCCCACGCCGATTTGATCTTGATACCAGCCTTGGAGTTTGTAATGTCGATAATGCGCTGCGACTTGATTGCCTCGACCGCTGCACGGGTGGCACAGTTCTGCTCCTTGACGGCGGCATTGACCTCCGGCAGGTGATACATCTTCAAAAATATTAGTCGTGATGAACGTGTACTGGTATTGCTACGGGGCAATCCGGCTGTGGGGCGTGGACATCGGCGTGGTGGACCGCATCCTGATGAACTTCGACCGCACGGTGGGGCTGTTCCGTTCCATCCTTTACACGAAGCTGTTCGCCGTACTCCTGCTTGCCCTGTCATGTCTGGGCACGAAAGGTGTCAAGGGAGAGAAGATCACTTGGCGCAGGATATGGGCGGTGCTTGCCGCAGGGTTCGTGCTGTTCTTCCTGAATTGGTGGATATTGGCCCTGCCGTTGCCCGCCGAGGCGGTGACAGCTCTCTATGCGCTGACCCTCGGCACGGGCTATGTATGCCTGCTGATGGGAGGGCTGTGGATGAGCCGCCTGTTGAAGCATAACCTCATGGAAGACGTGTTCAACAACGAGAACGAGTATTCGGTAAACCTGCCCACGCGGTTCTACTACAAGAATAAATGGAACAGGGGATTTGTCAACGTGGTAAACCCGTTCAGGGTGACAATCGTGTTGGGTACGCCGGGCAGCGGAAAGAGCTATGCGGTGGTGAACAACTTTATCAAACAGCAGATTGAAAAAGGCTACTCGATGTATGTCTATGATTTCAAGTTTCCCGACCTTTCGATGATTGCCTATAACCACCTTGTCAACCACTTGGACAGCTACAAGGTGAAGCCGCAGTTCTATGTGATCAACTTCGACGACCCGCGACGTTCGCACCGTTGCAATCCCATTCATCCGGATTTCATGACGGATATTTCGGATGCCTACGAGAGTGCCTATACCATTATGCTCAACCTCAATAAAACGTGGGTGCAAAAGCAGGGCGATTTCTTCGTGGAATCTCCCATAATCCTCTTTGCGGCAATCATTTGGTACTTGAAGATTTATGAGAACGGGAAGTATTGCACATTCCCCCACGCCATTGAGTTCCTTAACCGCCGATACGAGGATATTTTCCCGATACTGACTTCTTACCCGGAACAGGAGAACTACCTCTCGCCGTTCATGGACGCATGGCTCGGTGGGGCGGCTGAGCAGTTGCAGGGGCAGATCGCATCGGCGAAAATACCATTGTCACGCATGATTTCCCCGCAGCTCTACTGGGTGATGTCGGACAGCGAGTTTACCCTTGACATCAACAACCCGGAGGAGCCGAAAATCCTCTGCGTGGGCAACAATCCCGACCGCCAGAACATCTACGGCGCGGCTCTCGGGCTGTACAACTCACGCATCGTGAAGCTCATCAACAAGAAAGGTATGCTCAAATCTTCGGTCATCATAGACGAGCTTCCGACGATATATTTC
>CAYTLU010000201.1:0-4162 GCA_964438665.1 uncultured Bacteroides sp. | reverse complement strand
ATGTCATAGCCCATTGTTGTTACATAACCTAAGTCAAGTAATTTCTGCTTTGGCTCACATTCGTTCCATTCTTCCGCGCCATTGTCAAAATAGGTGCGGACTGGATAAGGAAGATGCAATGTCTCTCCGGAGCCATAGCGCAAGGAGTAATTTTTCATTGGCGAATTTCGAGTTGTCTGTGTCGCAGACATAACACAGCGGATTATACATAGAAGTGGACTGCTCCTATGCTAACTCGAAGGCATCGCCAAACGCCTGTACCAACGCACAGAGAGAGCAGCCCACGTAGAGCTGTTCAACTGCGCCTCGTTGGTTCTGATAGATTGGCGATTTATCGAGTTAGAGGCACTTCCTTACTTTTGCCACTCTTGGCAGCGCAAAATTACGTATTTATTTTGAAAGCGACAAATGACAACACCGCTTTTCCCAAACTTGGTTGTGATGCAGCCTTTTATCGAAGACTTTTCAATTTCTCTAATTGGAAAGTTTTTCGTAATTTTGCAAGATTCTAAACGGGCATATAAAAATATGCGAATATGCGCATGGATGAATATGTATATTATGTTAAATTAATATGCGGAAAATATCAAAGGATAAGAAAATATTAAAATGACAAAAAGAATAAGACTTATACCTATATATATGGTGCTGCTATCCGTTTTCAGTTGTACGGGTGTGCAGGATAAAAACGATCATACGATCTTCGTTTCAATAGCGCCACTGAAGCATATAGTAAACGAAATAACCGAAGGCGATTTCGACATCGAAGTCCTCGTTCCGTCAGGAGCTTCGCCCGAAACATTCGAACCGACTCCCAAGCAGTTCATAGCACTTAACAAGTCGCAACTCGTTATGAATGTAGGCCTTATAGACTTCGAGCAAAACTTGATAAGCAAAGTTTCGAATCATAAAAAGATTATCGACTTAAGTCGCGGTATCGAAACCATCGCGGGCAGTTGCTCGCACAATCATCACGGGCACCATTGCCATCACGGCGTAGACCCTCATATCTGGAGCTCGCCCAAGACTCTCAAAGTTATGGCGCTCAATGCATATGAAGCAATTCACGCAATTTATCCCGACTCTGCAAAATACTATGCAGCATATCAGCGACTCGACGGGCGTCTCGACGAACTCGACGCCGAAGTTCGAAGGTTGTGCGAGAACTCCGACAACCGATATTTCATCATATACCACCCTGCTCTTACATATCTCGCAAGAGACTACGGAATAGAGCAGATCGCTATTGAGCACGAAGGTAAAGAGCCGAGTGTCAAGAGATTGTCCGGCATAATCGAGAAAGCTCGCACAGACAGCATACGCAGAGTTTTTTATCAGTCGCAATTTCCGCGCTCTGTCGTCGAAACCATTGCGGAAGATATCGACGCCGAACCGACAGAAATCGACCCGTTGCAGGAAAACGTTCTCGAAAACATCCTCTACATAACGCGTCTCATTACTGAATGAAAGAGATAGTCTCACTCAAAAACGTAACGGTCGAATACGACGGCTACAAAGCGCTCGAAAATGTCGAACTGGATATTTACGACGACGATTTCATTGGTATTATAGGTCCTAACGGCGGAGGCAAGACGACGCTCGTAAACACGATTGTCGGAGCGCTACCCTATTCAGGTTCAGTAAGTTTATCGTCATCATTATTCGATGGAACGAAACGGCTCATAGGATATATGCCGCAGCAAACCGACTTCGACAGGACCTTCCCGATTTCAGTGCTCGAAACAGTTATGTCAGGCTTGCAATCCGAACACGGCTTTAAATCAAGATACACGAAAAAAGACCGCATCCAAGCTTACGCACAACTTGAAGAAGCGGGGATAAAAGATTTGGCAGACAAGCAGATAGGCGAAATTTCAGGAGGGCAGCTTCAACGTACTCTGCTTTGTCGCGCCATAATAATGAAGCCCAAACTGTTGATACTCGACGAGCCTGCGAACTTCGTGGACAACCGTTTCGAGAACGAGTTGTATACGATGTTGAAACGGCTTAACGAAGATATGGCGATAGTAATGGTTTCGCACGACATCGGAATGATCACGAGCGTTGTGAAGGAGATTGTCTGTGTGAACCGTACCGTGCATCGCCACCGGTCGAACATTATCACCGAAGAACAGTTGAACAACTACAACTGCCCTATTCAGATTATTTCGCACGGCAACATTCCGCATACGGTGCTCGGCCGACACGAAGACTGAAACTGCCGGCTAACGCCCCGATACAAATCCCATAGCACGAAACGCCTGTGAATCAGGCCGTCAATCGGATTTCGAGCCGCATGCAACCGCCTACTTGTTGAGTGCGCTCAATTCCTGAAAGAGTTTGTCGTACTCAGCGATCATTTCGTTGCGCAATGCCGCAAAATGCTTGCGAACGAGGCTGACGTTTTTAGGCTCGGCAGGATTATTGGCTTTGGTGAACAATGCGTTGCGCAGTTCCACGCCCTTCTGCATAATTCCGAAGATCTCCTCCTCTTTCGACGGCTGAAAATAGATTGCCATATCGCAATCGAAAACCAACTCCTCGAGACGATAGTCTATCTCTTTTTTGATGTCTCTTAAATTAGCCATATCATATAGTATTTGAGTTTTCCGAATACAAAGATAATAAAACCTTTCCTATTACCAAACAGCGTTCGAATGTTTTTCCCCGACGCACAAAATAACGGCCGCAGCTTTCAGCTGCGGCCGTCTTCGACGAAAATCGCTTCATCATCAATAGTAATAATCCACATCGACTTCACCCATTTCGACAATGATGCCGTTCGTCAAATCCTCCACCATAATCACGTCGGTAACCCGTTCGCAGCAGCACGGTTCTTTTTTCTGTTCGACCGTTCGTGTCGAAACGGTCTGCACGGTCGCTGCGGGAACCGGTTTCGCCACGAGAATGCGGGTTTCGGCTATATCATCGCGACCGTAATCGAACTCGACATCGGCCTGACGCAACGAAGGCAAGACGTTGGCCGCGAGATATTTCCATACGCCTTTCATCGATTTGAGTTTACGTTGCTTGACGGGCATACTTTCGGCGCTGCGGATTACGGCTGCGGCATCCGCGCGACCGTCCACATTCGATTTTTCAAGTCTGTTAAGGCACTTGTCCCAACCGTCTACGACGGCCTCGATACGAACATCGTATTTAGATGAAAGTCCGTATTTGCGGTCGAGATAGTTTTTAAAATCGGCGGCACGTGCGCGTGCCAGTTTCATATTGGACGTCTCCACACCATCCGGAGAGGCATATCCGGTAATCGTAACCGAACGCACGTGCATCGTCGTATCACGTGTGAGCGAATCCATAAATGCTCCGAGTGCAGACAGTTCTGCTCCGTTATTCGCCGTCGCGGCCGACATCGCAGACAAATTTATCCGATAATGCACGGCAAAATCGGAGTTGCATCCGCAATCGTGCCTGACGAGATATTTGCGCACCATATAATCGCCATCGCGGCTCTGCGACAGCAGTACCGTATCCGAAGCAGGCTTCGATACGGGTCTCGCATTCTGTGCGACAGCGTCGTTGAGCCCGCACAAAGCAAGAGACAAAGCCAAAGTAGAAATCAATGTTTTCACGCGAAAAATATTTTAGTTATACCTTTTCGCGTTATTGCATTCAACAATCAAGCCATTTGGGAAAGAGTCGGAAACAGACTTTGCATCGACACGACAGGCACAGCCTGTCGGCAATACAATTCGACACCGATGAGCCTCTTTGCAGTCTATATTTCGACCTGTTACATTCTGTCCGGCACGTCGATGCCGAGCAGTTTCATAGCCGATTTCAGCACCTTGGCGACATTCTCCGCCAAACGCACGCGCATAGCGCAAATCGCTGCATTCTCCTCGCGCAAAATGGAATAATCGTGATAATATCCGTTGAAGCGTTTAGCCAGTTCATAAGCATAATTGGCTATGAACGAAGGTGCGAATGCCTGACCTGCCGCTGCCACGACATTGGGATAATCGCACAAAGTCTTTATCAGCTCCACCTCCACGGGCAATATGTCATCGCACCGCAACGACGTATCGATACCGGCCTCTGTCGATTTACGCAAAATCGAACATATACGTGCGTGGGTATATTGGATAAAAGGTCCTGTATTGCCGTTGAAGTCTATCGACTCGCGCGGATCGAACAGCAT
>CAYTLU010000200.1:0-5244 GCA_964438665.1 uncultured Bacteroides sp. | reverse complement strand
CCGGATGTTTTCACGTTCATCTTTATCGGCCGCATTGTCCGCGACAAAGGTATCGGCGAACTGGCCGAAGCCTTCTCGCGGCTATACAAGGAACGCCAGGACATTCGCTTGTTGCTTGTTGGTCCGTCGGAGGATAGTCTCGACCCAATATCGCCGGAAACGAAAGAGATTATCCGCACGTGCAAAGGCATCGAGGCCGTCGGCAGTCAGAAAGATGTGCGGCCCTGGCTTGCCGCCTCCGACTGCTTCGTATTCCCGAGCTACCGCGAAGGCTTCCCCAACGTAGTCATCGAAGCCGGAGCTATGGGCCTTCCCTCAATTGTTACTGACATCAACGGCTCACGTGAAATCATCCTTGAGGGCAAGAACGGCACTATTATTCCATCGAAAAATGCCGACGCATTACACGTAGCGATGCAACGCATGATAACCGACACCGCGTGGCGTCGCTCTCTGGTTGCCAACGCCCGCTCCCTTATTGCCTCCCGCTTCGAGCAAAGCTACGTCCGCCGTTGCCTCAAAGAGTATTACAAAGAAATCCTCAAAGTCAAATGAAACCATATCGCGACTTCTTCAAACGAGTTTTAGATATTATAGTCTCTGGGTGTGCGTTGTTGGTGTTGGCAGTGCCGTTGATGCTGATTACCTTGTGGTTGCACTTCGCCAATCGTGGCGCTGGGGCTTTCTTCAGGCAGGAGCGGCCGGGGCGAGGCGGCAAGATTTTCCGCGTGGTCAAGTTCAAAACCATGACCGACGAACGCGATGCCGACGGCAACCTGCTACCCGACGCACAGCGTCTTACAAAAGTCGGGCGGTTTGTGCGCTCCACCTCTATTGATGAGTTGCCGCAGCTATGGAACGTCTTAAAGGGCGATATGTCGTTGATTGGCCCTCGTCCGCTGTTGGTGCAATACTTGCCGCTGTATTCACCAGAACAGGCCCGTCGCCATGAAGTACGCCCCGGCATCACCGGCTGGGCACAGTGCCACGGCCGTAACGCCATATCGTGGCAAAAGAAATTCGAATTGGATGTTTGGTACGTTGACCACATTTCTTTCCTTACCGATTGCAAAGTTATTCTGACAACTATAAAAAAAGTGCTGAGGCGCGAGGACATAAGTTCTGCGACCTCCGCAACTATGGAGGCATTTAATGGCCATAACTGATTATGAAAGACATCGCAATATACGGAGCAGGTGGCCTTGGCCGAGAGGTGGCTGCTATTCTTGATAAATTAGTCCCAGAGGATGAGCCGCGCAGGCTGGTCGGTTTCTTCGATGATGGGAAAGAGGTCGAAAGCGCGGTCGCACATTTCGGCAAAATTCTCGGAGGCATCAATGCCCTGAATAATTGGCAAACACCTCTTGAAGTGGTTCTTTGTTTCGGAGACGGTTGGACATCCAAGACTGTTCACGATAATATTAAAAATCCCAATGTATCTTTTCCTAATTTAATATGTAGAGATTTTTTCATTTCGGATAAGCAGACATTTAGAATAGGCAAGGGCAACATAATTACCGGTGGATGTACGGTGACTACCAACATCGTCATTGGCGACTTTAATCTACTGAATGGCAGTGTTGTATTCGGTCATGACGTACATATTGGATCATACAATACATTCATGCCGGGATGTAGAATATCAGGCGAAGTGACTATAGGCAACTGTTGTTTATTCGGCTCGATGTCATTTGTTAAGCAGTGCTTGAAAATAGGGGACAATGTTAGGCTTAGTCCCCTATCTCCATTGCTGGCCAATCCTAAGAATGATGGTCTATATATAGGCAATCCGGCTAAAAGATTTAAATTCTAACAAACTCAATATTAACATCAATCAATAATCATTATGGAACTTAAAGAATTTGTAGAGAAATTTGCGGAGCAGTTCGATGAGACGGACGCTTCTGCCATCACGGCTTCAACAGCTTTCAAGGAGCTTGACGAATGGTCATCGCTAATCGCGCTCAGCATCATCGCAATGGCCGATGAAGAATACGATGTTACACTTAAGGGCGATGACATTCGCAATGCCTGCACTATCGAAGACCTGTTCAACACTATAAAAGCTAAAGCATAAGTTCATGGCATATCTAAAAATCGACAATGTGAAGATCTGCGGCATAGCTGCCGCAGTTCCTCGCAAAGTTGTCAGCAATATTGGTGCAGACAGCGGTGCTCAAGTAAGCTATCAAGCCGAAGATTTCATAGCTACGACAGGCGTTAAAGAACGTCGAAACGACAAAACACTTTCTACCTCCGACCTTTGTGCAGCTGCAGCTGAAAAAATCATTGTAGAACTGGGCTGGAATAAGGCAGAAATCGAAACACTTATTTTGGTTACTCAAACCGGCGATTACATCTTACCTGCAACGGCATGCATACTCCAAAATCGTCTTGGCCTAAAGAAAGATTGTTACGCTTTTGATCTTGGGCTTGGCTGTTCAGGTTGGGTATATGGCATGAGCGCGATAGCATCACTAATGCAAACAGGTAACATTAAGAAAGGCTTATTGTTGGTAGGTGATACTGGACTTTATTCGCCCGATGATGATCTATTATTCGGAAGTGCTGGCACTGCTGTAGCCTTGGAATATGATAAAACCGCCGAATCAATGTATTTCAACATGGGTACTGATGGCGCAGGCTATGATGCTATCATCGTTCCTCACGGAGGAGCTAAGCATCCATTCTGTAGTGAATCATTGGACACTTTCATCGTCGAAGGCCACGAATACAACTCACTCCAATCCCAAATGAAAGGAATGGATGTATTTGCTTTCGGAATTACAACGGCTCCCAAAGCAGTGAAGAACCTTGCCAAAAACTATGGGTTCGATTATCTGAATTATGAATATCTTATTCTTCATCAAGCAAATAAGAAGATGAACGACATGATAGTTAAGAAATTAAAATACGATGAGTCAAAAGCGCCGTTGAGTCTTGACGAGTTTGGAAACACATCGTGCGCTTCCATTCCTTTGACCCTCGTAAGCCGAATGGGCGAGACATTGCGAAGTGGCAAAACTTCGATAATGGCTTGCGGATTCGGCGTCGGTTTGTCGTGGGGTGCCATGGCGTTTAAGACTGACAAAATTATAGTACCAAACATGATAGAACTCGATTCAAATGAACAGTCCATTCTCTCTTGACGATAAAAAAATATTAATAACCGGAGCATCTTCCGGTATAGGCAAAGGAATTGCAATAGAATGTGCTGCAATGGGTGCAAATCTCATTCTTAACGGCAGAAACGAAACACGGCTTAACGAAACTTTAGCTGTTCTTAAAGGGAGTAACCATATTGGAATTGTCGGCGATTTGACGGACGCAGAAATACTAAAAGGGCTTCTAAATCAACTCCCAAAATTAGATGGCATCGTGCTTTGTGCCGGTATTGTCGAAATGTGGCCTGTCACATTTGCATCTACTGACAAATTCAAAAAAACATACGATATAAATCTATTCGCACCGATAGAACTACTTCGTCTCATTACAAAGAAAAACCTTTTTAACCCTGGTTTTTCTGTTGTGGCAATTGACTCCATTGCGGGCACATCGGATTTCTGTGTGGCAAACGGCATTTACGGTTCTGGTAAAGCAGCTCTCAAATCATTTTTAAAATACTTTGCTCGCGAAACAGCCAGCAAAGGTATACGAGTCAATACTATCTCTCCCGGTATGATACTTACACCTATGCATACGGGAGGCGTCGTTGAAGAAGAAAAACTCCAAGAAACAATAGCTAATGTACCTCTCAAACGTTGGGGTACTCCTCAAGACATAGCTTATGGAGCTATTTACCTATTATCTGATGCCTCTTCATATCTCACTGGATCAGATATAAAAATCGATGGAGGTTATACAATATAATGGCTCAAATCAGATATAATAATGTGGGGATTCGGGCAATGGTGGCTTGTGTCCCCTCGAAGGTCGTGTATAACAGGGACTTGACAACCATAATGTCGGCGGAGGAAGTCGAAAAGATGATTTCCTCGGTGGGCATCGTTGAGCGTCGTATTTGTGACGACGATGTTTTTGCGTCAGACCTTTGTTACAAAGCGGCCTTAAAACTTATAGAGGATAATGATATTGATCCGCAATCAATAGATATGCTCCTATTTATGAGCCAGACCGCGGACTACCGAAGTCCCGCAACGGCCTGCATCCTTCAAAATCGGTTGGGCCTGTCCAAAGATTGTGCAGCTATGGATTTAAGCCTTGCATGCTCCGGCTACACTTATGCTCTTTCTTGTGCATTTGCTTATGCTTCAATGGACGGCATAAATAGAGTTTTGCTTCTCGACGGAGAAACTTTTTCGAAAGTCGTAAACAAACGCGACAAAGTAAATGTGCCGCTATATGGTGATGCCGGGACCGCTACGTTAATTGAAAAGGGAGATTTTAAGGAATCTATTTTCATTGTTCGTACTGATGGGTCGGGTGAGGATGCTGTGAAAATACCGGCCGGAATGAGGATTCCCATTACGCAAGACTCCATAGTCGAATCTGAGAGGGAATGTGGTAATTATCGCAACGATCTTCAAGTGTATATGGATGGTATGGAAGTGTTTAACTTCGCAATAAAAGTAGTGCCCAAAGGAGTTAAAGAAATATTATCCGTCTCAAAAAAAGACCACGACGAGATTGATTGGCTGATTTTTCACCAATCAAATAAGTTTATGACTGATTTTTTTATCAAGAAATTGAAATTCGACCCTGAAAAAGTTCCGTATTGTATACAGAGATTTGGCAATACAAGTTCGGCTTCTATTCCCTTGACGATTTGTGCGGAACTTAACGGCTTACGAAATGGTGAGACTGTCATTATGTGCGGTTTTGGCGCCGGTCTTTCATGGGGAACAGTACTAATGACCCTTGAAAATTGTAAAGTTTCAGGTATCATTGAATATTGAGGTATGTTTGTATTTCGCAATTACACCATAGAGAACCTGTTTGACGAGTCGGTCAAATTCTCGGGATATGATGACATTTCGGAGATTCCGGAGTCAGAATGCTACGTATGGTTTTATACCGCGCCCATTGGTGCGCCCGATGAGCATACGGTCGCTGAAGTCAAGGGCATCGCCGACAAGTTGCGAATGGTTTCGGAATCAATTCCCGGTTATGCTCCTTTTTATATACTTTCGCTTGAGAGTCTTTTCCCGATTACGATAAGCGACTCAAACCGTGAGATAGCCGATGCAATAGCATCTGTCAATCAGACGGCATGGGAGATTGCCT
>CAYTLU010000199.1:0-2118 GCA_964438665.1 uncultured Bacteroides sp. | reverse complement strand
CCAATCAATCACCGGAGCCTATGCCGGTCTGAAGATTCCACAAACAAAAAACATAGATGTCACCGGTTTCGTTGCTCCCATCCGCGGCAAATTAACATCGCCTTATGGATGGCGTGCGCGATTCGGAAGAATGCATAGAGGTGTAGATCTCAACCTGAATGTCGGCGACACCGTTCGCTCTGCATTTGACGGACGTATCCGAATCACCAAATTTGAAAGAGCCGGCTATGGCTACTACGTTGTCGTACGCCATGACAATGGTCTTGAAACAGTCTATGGTCATCTTTCGCGATTCTTGGTGAAGCCCAACCAGTATGTGAAAGCCGGGCAGCCAATCGCTCTCGGTGGCAACACAGGCCGCTCTACAGGACCGCACCTCCACTTTGAAACGCGATTCATGGGTCTGGCCATCAATCCGGCCGCAATAATCGATTTCGACAACTACGTCACACACAAAGATGTGTTCTCATTCAATAAATCGACTTATGACAGATCTCAGAACTACGCTCCGCGTCATGCTTCTAAAAAATCTTCTGTAAAGAAATCTGCCGGCAAAAGATATTCTAAGAAAGCGACTGCTTCAAAAAGCAAAAAGAAGAAATCACGGAGAAGATAAGTCACAATCTACCGTAAAAGAATTTAATAAGCATAATGTTGGATGATGGATGCGATATCTGAAAAGGTGTCGCATCTATCTATTTAAAAACAGCCGCAGTCGATTCTTGATCGATGGCTTCACATGCAATCGCGCAGTTTCTGTCAATATTCTTTTCTGCAACTTACGGTTGCCGGCTTTCAATGCACAGGCCAAAGCATAGTTAAGTTTATCAGAAAGGACTGACGACAGACAACGGCGGCTGACTCCATAATAATCTCCCAACGCAGCAATCATCCCCGCAGTCCGCAAAAAGTAATCGGAAGCCCGCTCAGAGTCTGCCGGAGAAGATACAGTATCCTCTCCCAACCCATATGCAAGCACCGGATCGCCACCTATCCATCTGAAGCTACCGGCATCAAGCAATGCCAGAATTATTGGCATATCCTCGCTCCCGAAAGTCGGATTGCATACCATATTTTTTCGGAGAACCATAGCATGCTCCAAAACCGAACGTCTATACACAACGGTTGACAGATGTATCGGCAATCCATGCAGCAATGACAACATCGGTTCAATGTAGTCTTTGCCTGACAATGTTTCATCCGTTGGGATATAACGATAGCCTTTGATCTCCGACAAGACATTAGGAGACACCGGCGAGAATGTAACCCAGTCAGCGCACACAAACGCCGGATTACTGTCGCTGAGCAAGACATCGACCCTGCGTTGCAACCCATTCGGATCAAGCCAGTAGTCATCGCCGGCGCAGTCAGCAATTAACTGTCCCCGACATTGCGACAATGCATAAAAATAATTATCCACCACTCCGCGGCGATGAGCCTTGGGAAGCAGCCGAATGATCTCCGAATTGCGGATCTGATATTTTTCCACAACCGCCCTCGTTGCGTCAGATGAACAATCATCCGCAACGACTATTTCCATACCGAAATTGACAGTCTGCTCCAGCACACTGTCCAGTGCGCGACCGACTGTCTGCGCTTGATTATACGTCAGGACAATCACCGACACCAATGGTGCATCATATTCAATAACGTCCTGCATCTTTCCTACAAATCAATTATTCCTTTCACAAAATCATGACGAAGAACCGAAGCATCAAACAATTCGCTCCACCGCCTGAACGCGCCTTGCCGCAATTGCTCCATCCGATAATCACTGTCAAGGTATGGAACTATCCCCCTGATAAACTCTTCAACCGCCGGATTCTTGTCAAGCAACAGCCCGCATTCATCGTCAACGGCCTCCTGCGAGCCCTCCACATCAGTCGCCACCACCGGAACTCCATAAGACAGAGCCTCACACACTGCTATTGGCAGTCCTTCCCGATCACTCAGCAGCATAAACCAGTCAACATCCTCCGTTGAATAAATCTTATGCACCTCTGCATTGGGCAAAGCCCCGCGCAAATCAACCGACAGATTATCCGGACATCCTTCAGAAACAGTCTGACACAATCGGTCAAATGCAGAACCCGCCCCGACATGAATCCACCGGAAACT
>CAYTLU010000198.1:0-5168 GCA_964438665.1 uncultured Bacteroides sp. | reverse complement strand
CAAAGGTCTGACCGTATCAGCCACCGGACGCAACCTGTTCTTCATCTACAAGAAAGCTCCGACAGATCCCGACATCGCTCTATCTACAGCCAACGGTCTCGGTGCGTTTGACATCTTCAACATGCCATCCTGCCGCAGCTACGGTATCAATCTCAAACTCGAATTTTAATATCGACTATACATACAGCTATGAAACTGACAAAACTAAAATATGCCATCGCGGTGCTCCCTCTTATGGGAGCAACCGCCTGCATGGACTTCGACACTCCTTCCGATGAGTTTGCACCGAATGAAGAAGTTGTCGATCCTACAGTCTATCAAGGCGATGCCGACGCCCTCGACTACACCGTACAACCCACCGAAGCGGATGTCGATGCCGCCATGTCGGCTCTCAGCGACAATTTCGCGCAAGTAATCAGCGGTCAGGCCACTCTTATGGGAGGCAAAAACGGAGCGCCGCTTCAGGAACACTTCTATCAGCAGGCCTACAACATGACCGTTGACTGCTATGCCGGGTTCTTCACCATGATCAACAGCTCATTCATGAGCGGAACAATGGAGACAACCTACTCATACCATACCGGGTACTGCGAAGGCCCCTACGGACGTTTCCTCGGTTTGAAAACCGCCGTTGCCAACTTCCTCAACCGCGACGAGTCCAATTCACTCGTTGAGTTGAAAGCCATTGTGCTGCTGATGTTCGATATCGTGGCTCAGGAAAACACCGACCTCTACGGCTCGATCCCATACGTTGACCATAAAGGAAACAAAGAGACCAATCCTTTTGAATTCAACAAAGGCATTGACATCTACTATTCCATCATCAAGAATATTGATGACATCGATGCCTGTTTCGCCAACTTCGAGAACCGTCCGCAATGGTACAAAGACAAACTCAATGCAAAACTGGCTCAGATAGACAACTGTACCCTCGGCCGTGACTTTGCCACTTGGCGTCGCATTGCCAACTCGCTCAAACTCCGCATGGCAATGCATCTTGTGAAAGTAGCTCCCGCCGATGCGCAACGGTTTGCCGAAGAAGCTGTCGCCGCCGGCGTGATCGAATCAAAGGAACAGCAGGCAGGTGTGTTTGGCGGAACGCTATTCGGATCCAAGAGCCACTGTCTCAGTGTCATAATGAGCGGTTGGAACGACATTCGCATAAACGCATCATTCATCAGCATGCTCTCCAGCCTCCAACATCCCTACATGAACTATCTCTTTGCCAAGAACAGCAACGACATCATCAATTCAACCACCGGTAAGACCATGTATAAAGGGACAGGGATTGTAGGCGTACGCGCCGGACTCCGCATGGAACCGTCACAGCAGTATTTCTCAAACATGCGCCACGCTTATTCACAGCTCGCCTACGATGGCAGCGACCCCAACGAAAACGCAATGTGGATGCCTTTCTATCTCATAAAATGGGCTGAAATGGACTTCCTCCGCGCTGAAGGCGCGCTTCGCGGGTGGAACATGGGCGGCACCGCGGAATTCTTCTACAACCGTGGCATCGACAATGCCGACTGCAGCGATGTGTTCATGATGCCTTCCGGCGATTATGACCGCTATCTTGACGACTACAAGAATCTGGAAGCGGCTGTTGACTACACCTACGTAGATCCGATGGACGACGCAAACAATATCGAGAGCGTCACAAAGATAGGCGTAAAATGGGATGATGCAGATGACAACGAGACAAAACTCGAAAAGATCATAACCCAAAAATATATTGCCTTGTTCCCTTACAGCTATGAGGCATGGACCGAAATGCGCCGCACCGGATATCCCAAAATATTCCCGGTTCTCAATCCTCGGTTGAGCAACGACGGATCGCTGGCCGACGGTGAGCTTATCCGCCGCATGCGTCTGCCTTAGGGCGACACTCAGGCCGGACAGACTGACGTGCAGACTACCGGTCTGGACGCTATCGGAGGACCGGACGTAATCGCTACACGCGTATTCTGGGACACAACGGCTCCCAACTTCTGACACCGATAATTTTAAATGAGTCCGGAGACAGTGTCTCCAATAGCATGGTTTCCGGACTCTTTTCACTCATGCAAACATCATTGTTTACATAACAACAATTTATTAATCAACAAATCATTAACATCATGAGAAGATCTACTTTTTTTGCATCTGCTCTGTTTATGGCCGCTGTAGCTGCACCGCCGATGTCGATGGCACAGGAATCTCTGTCATCAACCATCTACGATCAGTCGCCATGGGAAAACGAACAGGTGTTGAAACTATTCTCAACGGCCTATGACAACGGCCGCAACTATCCCACCAAGGCTGAACTCGAAGCCATCGGACTGACTATGGATCTTGAGTTCGCACGTTCTCACACACGCACACGCGCCATTGTCAAAGATGCTTCAAAGGATATCGTTTCCGACATCAACCATGACCGTCGCTTGTGGTGTAACCTCCCCGGCGGATATGGTAAAGGAACCGGCGGTTATCCCTCCGATGAATTCGATCAGGATGTGTTCTCTTTCTGGAACTACACCACACTGTTCGGTTCTTGGAACTATGGCTTCCTGCAAGCTCCCGGTTCATGGGTAGATGCAGCCCACAAAAACGGAACTCGCATCTACGGCGGTATCAAATTCTTTGAATCATGGAACAACACCGGCGAAGAAAATGCATTCCAGAACTTCATCCAGACAAAGGCTGACGGAGGCGACTACACCTATAAATACTCCCGCGCATTTGTCAATGCTGCTGCATTCTTTGGCAACGACGGATATAATTACAATCAGGAAGGATCAACTTACACTAGCGAAGATTGGATCAACTTCCATGCAGAAGTAAAAAAGATAGCCAAGGAACTCAATATCGAAGGTTTCGGAATCGGTCAATACACCAACTATTCCTACCTCAATTCTTATAATATCGGCACCCTTTACGGAGATAACACTCACGGCGTCATCTACGACTGCTTCCTGAACTATTCCGGCAACAAACTGTACTATCGTGGTGTTAGCGGATCTCTCAGTGCAATCGAATCAGCAGGTCTTTCCGCCGATGACTGCTATCAGGGACATCTTCTCGTAGGTCTTTCAAGTGACTACTGGATGGAGATGAACAAAGAGGCAACAAAGAAGATGAACATCTGTATCTGGGGCGAACATGACCAAAGCCGCTTCTTCCAATTCCGTATCGGCGAAGATCCCATCTCGACTCAGGAAAACTATCAGATGCTTCTTGAAAAAGCTTTCTCCGGCGCAAACCGCAACCCGCTGAATCGTCCGGTTATGAACAACAACTGGGGTAGCTTCCAGGTAGGCGACCCATCTGAGGCAAACACTCAGCTCAACAACAGCCCGGGCTTTGCTTCAATGTTCCCCGAACGCACAGCTATCTCCGGCCCGCTTCCTTTCGAGACTCACTTCTGTCTTGGCAACGGCGAAAACTATTTCTATAAAGGCAAGGTGACCCACGGCAGCTGGTACAACATGAGCCAGCAGGATATCGTTCCTACCTACCGTTGGCTTGTCACTGCAAAAGGCGACATGAAAACATACGCCAGTGACATCGATGCACGTTTCACTCACGAAGATGCATACCTGACAGGTTCTTCACTGAAACTTTCAGGCGCAACCACAGCCGGCAACGATATCATTCTTTACCGCACAAATCTTGAAGTAGGCAATGGTTCTCCAATGGCTACAATGGCAATCAAAGGCACAGCAGCCGGCGAATCCCACCTGTCATTGATTCTCAAAAAAGCCGGTTCTGAATCATGGATTGAAGTTCCTTGCGGCGAACTGACAGGCAAGACTTGGCAGGAAATGAAACTCCCCATCGCGGGTCTTTCTACAGGCGATGTTATCGAATACATCGGTCTGCGCGTCAATGGCACTACAGATTCTGATTGGAAACTCTATGTAGGCAAACTTAAGATCAGCGATGGCCGCAGCGTTCAGCAGGCTTTGATCAATGAAAGTTCTGTCAACGTAGAAGTCAGAGAAGAAAACTCAAAGAGCCTTTCAGTAAAAATCGGCTGGGAACCTGACTACACCGATTATGCTACTTCTATCGACAAGTTCGGTATGGTATATAACGATGAGATAAACGTTGACCACTTTGAAATCTTCTACAAAGAAGGTGCTGACGGCAGAGTAAAAGAAGTTGGCCGCACCGCACAGTGGGCAACTTTCATTGCTAACCTCCCTGTAACACAGACCACTGATGCATACGTAGGCGTACGCTCGGTTTCTGTTGACCTCCAGAGCTGCTCTCCGGTAGCATGGGTACGCATACCGCACTATGAAGGCACACTCCCCGATCCGGAAGAAGAAGATCCCTACGGAAAATCTTGGATGTCAAGCAATGGTAACGGTACTCTTGAAAACTGCGTTAAGAATATCTATGCTGAAAAAGTAAGCACCACCGGCGCTACTCAGGATCTTAACTACACAGCTACAAGCAACCCGCTTGAAGGCAATTCAACAGAACAATACTACTACGCTGCCGACCACAAGCTGATCCTCAACCAAGGCCAGACAATCACACTGAAATTCAAAGGCTACGATTCCAACACCGGCGAATCTTTGAAATATGACTTCCTGAATGTCTATATGGACTACGATGGCAACTACTCATTCCTTGATGCCGATGAAGTACTTGGTAAATTCGGCAATATGAACTCAGGCACAACAGCAATCGTCAACCCGGGTCTGGAACTTCAATTCAAAGTTCCGGAAGATGCCCACATCGGCGAAACACGTCTCCGCATCGTAGGATCTGACGCTTGGACTCCCCACCCCGGCCCGACAGGCGGCACTGTTAAAGGTTATTCAATCGACTTCCCGGTTGAGATTCAGGGTACCAACCCCGACCGCGGACCGGCTGAAACATACAAGGATCGCCGCGACCAAGGCGAAGCCGACGAACCGGAATACATTGAAGAAGGCCTTATGGGTATCGATGACATAGCTGCTGAATCTGACTTCGCTTCAGTTTCCGTCAACGGTAAGGTAGCTACATTCACCAACACTGAAAAGGCTTGGATATATGATGTCAACGGTCGTTGCGTTAAGTTCGTTGCTGACGCTTCTTCATCCGTTTCGCTCAACGATCTTGCATCAGGCGTTTACATCGTCAAGATGCTCAACAAGCAGGTTATCCGTTCATCTAAAGTGGTGATTAGGTAA
>CAYTLU010000197.1:0-3474 GCA_964438665.1 uncultured Bacteroides sp. | reverse complement strand
TCGGCTACATTGCCCGCACAGGTGGTATATAGAGTTACAGCCCCCGGCACATTCGAATATGTCAGTGTGGATTGGGAGAAGTAATCCGAAAATAAATATTGCATTTGCGGAGTCGCCCCTGGTAGGAGCGGCTCCGCTGTTTCTACGGAAATGCCGAATCTCGGGAATATGTCGGAAGATTGGTGTGCCGGTATTGGGATTTGTACGCATTTTGGTGTTAAAAACGCGATTTTTGCAATAAAATGACTCTATTTTAATAAAATTTATAGAAAAATGTATGAATTATAATAAAAATGATTACATTTGCCGCCGATATATAAAGTGTAAACCGCAATTAAAAATTATGAAATTAAAATTTATTACAATTGCTTTCTCTTTGGTCGCGCTTGCGTCATGTTCAGATGATGATCCGCCTGCACCATCCGATCAGGGAGGGTCAGATGTAGAGGAAAACATCACGTTGACATTGGAAAAAACCAACATCGAGATAAGTGTGGGAGAAAGTGTCGCGTTGGCTTATGAGGTGACGCCTGAGGACACACCTGTTGAATGGCAGTCTTCTGATGAGCGTATCGCAACTGTGGATGAGTCGGGTCTCGTGACGGCTGTGGCGCGCGGATCAGCAACGATCACCGCTATGGCGGAAGGCGTAAAGGCAGAGTGCATAGTCAAAGTGGTGCGTGCTGTTGCCGTAGGGGATTATTATTATTCCGACGGCACATATTCTTCAACTCCCAATTCCGCCAAGACAATGATAGGCGTTGTGTTCTGGATAGGAGATCCGACAAAAGACGATGCGGCGTTGCGCGCTGACCATCCGGAATGTACGCATGGCCTCGTGGTTGCGTTGAACCATGTTCCAACCATTCCCTGGCAGTCCAATTTCGGAGCCTTTGATTCAACGGTCGGGGCGTGGATAGATGCCAATACGGACTATACGGATATTTCATCGTCATGGGGTGTGGATGTGCGCCGCAACTCAATCGCCGGATATAACAATACGAAGGCAATCGAAGCATTCAATGCCGCTTCAGCCAATGCATCATGGCAAGTGGAGGCCGTACAGGCTGCGGTCGATTTTCGTTCGCAGGTCGCTGCACCAGAGGGAACGAGCGACTGGTTCCTGCCCGGAGTAAAGGAGCTTACGCTACTTGTCAATAGCGAGCATGATGGCGATGTGTTTGATTTTAACAATATCGCGAGAGACAAGGCCGGATTGAACAAAGCGGTCATCAATGCTTCGCTGTCGGCTGTCGATGGTGCAGACATGATAGGCAGCAGTAGCTGGGCCTATGATTTCTGGGGCAGTACGGAATGGATGGTGACGCAATCATATCATGTTTCATCGCTGACCGGTATGGTCATGGGCGGAAGCAAGGACGATTATCAAAACCAGGTTGTACGTTGCGTGCTGGCGTTCTAGTAAATTCGGATAATACACATTAAGTTACATATAGTATGAAATTTAGATTCTTATTCTTGGTGGCAGCAGCGTTTGCTATTGTCGGGCTGCCATCATGTTCTGACGATGATGATGTTGTAGCTGTTGAACAAGTGACGGTTGACCCGGTGGAGCTGACGCTGGAAATCGGGGAAACGGCTAAAATTGCAGTAGCAGTGTCGCCTGCCGATGCCGATTATGAATCTATCGTGTGGTCAAGTTCAGATCCGGCGGTAGCTGCGGTCGATGACAGCGGCAATGTTGTAGCTTTGGCTGTCGGAGAAACAACGGTTTCAGCTACGGCAGGCGGAAAGACGGCAGAATGTATCGTGACAGTCAAAGCTCCCTTTGTGGCTCCGGTCATCGGCGATTTCTATTATTCCGATGGAACATGGTCGTCAACGCTTGATCCGGCGAGAGGTGCGATCGGCATAGTGTTCTGGGTCGGTGATCCAACGGTCAATGATGCAGCGTTGCGTAATGACCACCCCGATTGTACCCACGGTCTTGTGATGGCGCTTGATGAACAGATTAGTTGCTGGCAGAGCAATTATGAGGTCTATAACTCAACAGTCAGCGCATGGGTGAAGGAAAACGCACCGCAGTATGCCGCCCCTGAATCCACTAAGGATCTGGACTCGCCGTTCCAGACCATAATCGGTTACAACAATACGAAGGCAATCGAGGCGTTTAATGCCGCACCTGAAAATGCTTCATGGCCTGTTGAGGCTGTGGCGAAGCTGACCGACTACCGTGCGGAGATTCCTGCTCCGTTGAATTCCAGTGACTGGTATGTGCCTTCGCCTAAAGAGCTGTCGCTTCTGTGTGCGGGTGAGATGGAAGGCTCAATCTACATCAAGAAGCCTATTATGACAAATGCCGAACTTCTATTGCCGAAAATCGAGGAGGCCGGCGGCATGCCGTTTGCCAGAAAATCAACATGGTCGAGCACGGAAGCCGTTGATAGTGCAAATCCGTTTGCGCGGGAAATGGCATACAACTATGCAATTTATCAGGCGAACTATCCTCTTTCCAACAGCTTTAAAAACTGGGAGGAATATGCGATAGTGCGTTTTGTGTTGGCGTTCTAGACAGTTTTATTCTATAATTATGGCCATGCAGCGCCGGATACATCATGATCCCGGTTGCTGCATGGCTTTTTCGTTATCGGTGTGAAAAATATGTGAAATTTTCATGGATATTTGTTGGGGAGGGAAAAATATGCTACCTTTGCGGTATCAAAGTGGACAAATTTGGCTGCTTGCAACCACTTTCAAAAAAATGCTAAAACTGCAATTCTTTGCCCTTTAGGGTTTCATCCTATTTGTGATGAGTTTTGGTTTTGGCATTGCTTGGAATGAAGCATTGCCTTTTTTGTCGGGTTTTGGTAATGATCCTGCCGGGGGTTGACGGATAGGAGTTGGCGGTTGACACAGCCGAATAAGAAAGAGACATAAATCATAACAATGATAAATAAAAACAGCTATGACTAACAAAAAGACTTATCTGTTTACGTCGGAGTCCGTTTCAGAAGGACATCCGGACAAAGTGGCTGACCAGATCAGCGATGCTATTCTTGATGAATTCCTGGCCCGCGACCCGCAGTCGAAGGTGGCGTGTGAAACTTTGGTGACTACCGGACATGTCACAGTGGCCGGAGAGGTGAAGAGTCAGGCATACGTGGATTTGATGGAGACCGTGCGCGGTGTGATAAGACACATCGGCTATAACCGCAGTGAACTGAAATTTGAAGCGGAGTCATGCGGCGTGTTGTCAGCGCTTCATGAGCAGAGCGCGGACATCAACAGAGGCGTTGAGCGTGAGGCTGCCGAGGATCAGGGTGCGGGCGATCAAGGCATGATGTTCGGTTATGCTTGTGACGAGACGGATTCCTATATGCCGCTACCTCTCGATCTGAGCCATCGACTGCTCCGCGAGTTGTCAGAGATAAGGCGCGCAGGCAAAGAGATGACCTACGTGGATGCCTACGGCGTTGAGCGCACATATCTTCGCCCCGACTCGAAGAGCCAGGT
>CAYTLU010000196.1:0-5428 GCA_964438665.1 uncultured Bacteroides sp. | reverse complement strand
TCATTATTCATATAAATTAACTAAAAAAATGAGAAAAATGAAATCAGGTCAAATATTAGCGGCGGTGGCGTTGTTGATATGTGGACTTACATCTTGTGATGACGATGAAACGACAGTTGTAGATCCAACACAACCGGATGTCGTCACAATTCCGGACGATGCAGTGGATCTTTCAGCCGATGAAACAGCTAATTGCTATATAGTGAAGCCTGGAACGACTGTTTCTTTTTCAGCCGTTTATAAAGGAAACTCTACTACTGAGCTAGTGGGAGATGTTGAAGAAGCCGTTCTGCTTTGGCAGGATGAACGAGGCTTGATTACGAAAGTGGCTTATGCTAAAGAAGAAAAACGTATTCTGGTTGTAGCCGGCGAAATTGACGGTAATGCCCTTGTCGCAGCAAAAGATGCGAACGGAAATGTGCTGTGGAGCTGGCATCTTTGGGTGACAGACTATGATCCCGATGCAACCGCATACACCACAACTCCCAACGCCTCAGGAATGACTTGGACGTTCATGGACCGTAATATCGGTGCAACTACCATTGATCGTGCAGGCTATGGTTCTCATGGACTGATCTATCAGTGGGGACGAAAAGATCCGTTCCCATCACCGACAGGGCGCACAGTGATTGATGAGAACTATAATTATGTTGATGGGAAAGATGGAGAGGCAACGCTCTATGACATACTTGGAAATGAACTGCCAACAATCGGATCGCAGGCGCAATATCATGGCAGTGTGGCTCTGTCAATTGCCAATCCCACGGTGTTCTATGCCCAGACCTATACTCATACAGGTGAATATGACGAGTATGATCAGGAAATAGTTCTTGATGATCCTGTAACCGGTGATTGGTCGGATGAGTCCAATGATGATTTTTGGGGCGGTGAATCAATGAAGAAGACGATTTATGATCCATGTCCCCCGGGCTGGAAAGTTCCTGTTTGCGATGCCTCCGGGAATACTCCCTATGCATGGCTTGTTTATGCCAATATGACATGGGATACCGTAAACAATGGTGCAGAACAGGATGGTCAGTGGTTTCCGGCTACAGGCACACGTGTTTATGCATCGGGTGGATGTGACTTTGCTGAAACTTCCAATCCTTACGGCGGACTGTGGATAGGAACAAAGGGCAAAACGTCTTCCAATCTGGCGGCGTATCCGACTCTTTACGGACAGTATATGTTCATTATCAATGGACGACGTACGTTTAAGGTCAGCAAGGATAAACGTTCTCAGGGTATGTCGTTGCGTGCCGTTAAAGATAATTAACCGCTTGTGTATAAACAAATATTCCGGATGCTCCGTTGTTTTTTCGACGGAGCATCTTTGATTTTTCATTGCGATTTTGATGCGAAATTTTGCGGATTTGAATAAAATCCGTAATTTTGCTATTGAAATATTGAAGGCTTAATAGGCCATGTCAGATTTGGAGTCTCACCCCCTATGGGCGGAGATTCCCTGTTTTTTAATTCTTTACAAAACAATAAAAACAAAAACAAATATCACTATGCCAATTACTTACATGACAAAAGAGGGCTATAAGAAAAAAATGGAAGAGATAGCCTATCTTGAATCAGTGAAACGCCCGGAAATTTCACGCGCCATAGCTGAAGCGCGCGACAAGGGTGACCTTTCCGAAAACTCGGAATATGATGCAGCCAAGGAAGCTCAGGGGATGCTTGAAATGAAAATATCGCAATTGAAAGATCTGGTGGCAAGTTGCCGCATCATAGATGAGAGCAATCTGAACAATGATGAGGTGCAGATTCTCAATCGTGTGAAGATTAAGAATACCGCCAATGGCATGACTATGGAATATACCATAGTTGCTGACAGCGAGGCCAACCTGAAGGAAAAGAAAATCGGTTCAAGCACGCCTATCGCCCAAGGCCTTCTGGGGCATAAGCTCGGAGAGATTGTTGAAATCAAAGTTCCTGCCGGACTGATGAAGTTCGAGATTGTAGAGATTAACTTCTAATCGGTATGGCTTCGGTATTCAGCAAGATTGTAGCCGGAGAGATTCCGTGTTATAAGGTGGCGGAAGACGATCGCCACCTGGCTTTTCTCGATATCAATCCTATGACCCCCGGCCATACGTTGGTGATTCCCAAAAAGGAGGTAGATTATCTATTTGATCTGGATGATGAGGACTATCTGGCGTTGGAACTGTTTGCAAAGCGCGTAGCCATTGCTTTGAAGGCTGCTATGCCGTGCGCACGTGTAGCAGAGGCTGTGCTGGGCATGGAAGTGCCGCATGCGCATATCCACCTTGTCCCTATTCAGACAGAAGCGGATCTGGATTTCCACAAGCATCTGTCGATCCCCGGCGATGAAATGACGCGTATTGCAGCGCGTATTGCAGCAGAGTTCTAAAGCGGCTATGCGTATCTTGCCAAATCTTCACGGACTATCGGCAATCATCGCAATATTGTCGTCAGGGCTTTTATCGCAGGCAACGGAGGTTGCAGATACCGTAGCAGATCTTAAAGAGGTTGTGGTGTCGGCATCCGGCGGGCGTTTGCGTATGTCGGGGGCGACTAACGGACATATAATAACGGCATCCGAACTGAAGCGCGCGGCGTGTTGCAATCTCGGTGAGAGTTTTACGACAAATCCATCGGTCGATGTCAATTATACTGATGCCGCTACCGGAGCGCGTCAGATACGTCTGCTCGGACTTTCAGGCGCGTATGTGCAGATGCTGACAGAGAATATCCCGAATTTTCGCGGAGCAGCCGCTCCATACGGCCTTGGCTATATTCCGGGGACATGGATGCAGTCAATACAGGTCTCAAAGGGAGCATCATCGGTGAAAAACGGTTATGAATCAATAACCGGGCAGATCAATATTGAGATGAAAAAGCCCCAGCTTGATCCATCGTTATCGGTCAATATGTACTATGATATGATGAATAAGCTGGAAGCGAATGTTGATGGGAATATCCATCTTGGAGAGAACTGGAGCGCGGGTTTGCTCACTCATTTCGAGAATGGCTTTTCTTCTCATGACAGCAATGATGACGGATTTATGGACACTCCGCGGATAAGACAGGTCTCTGTTATGCCGCGAATCGCTTATCTTGGGACTAATTATGTGTTTCAGGCTGCGTTCAAGTATCTGGATGAGCGTCGGATCAGCGGTCAGGACGAGCATCATGTTGCAGCCGTGCCGGATATGGCATTGTACAATATCAGAATAGACACCCGCCGATGGGAAGCCATGACAAAGAACGCATTCATGTTTGACCGCGACAATGACGGCAACATTGCGTTGATCCTTTCAGCTTCCGGTCACAATCAGGATGCATCCTACGGACTGCGACTGTGTGATATAGATCAGCGCGAGGTCTATGGATCGCTGATGTTTGAGCGCAAATGGAATGGGCTGCATGCATTGTCAACAGGCATTTCAATGAACTTTGATGACTATCATTTCCGTTATCGTCTTCAGCCTGATGCCGATCAAAATCCTCAGCGTTCGGCTGATCATGAAATGGTTGGAGGGGCGTATGCTCAATACACACTCAATATTGATGACCGTCTTATAGCTATGGGCGGACTGCGCTATGACTACAGTAACCGCTATGGATCGATGGTGACACCGCGCATGCATTTGCGCTATATTCCGATCGAGGGCGTTTCCATTCATGCCTCGGCCGGCCGTGGATTCCGTTCGCCACATCCGCTTGCGGAATATTCCTACATATTGGCATCTTCGCGTCGGTTTGATGTGGACAGCCGTCTGCAACAAGAGACCGCATGGAATTTCGGGACAGGAGCGGGCTGGGAATTCCGCGTATTGGAAAGAAAGGTGAATGTGGATGCGGAGTATTATTACACACGGTTTTCCAACCAACTGATGGTTAATCTCGACAGCGATCCGCATGCCGCATTTGTTTACAGTTCTTCAGCGAGGTCATATTCCCATGCATTTCAGGTGGAACTGTCAGTTCAGCCGATAAAGGATGTTTCGTTTACCGCGGCTTGGCGCATGACTGATGTCAAAGCCGACTATACAGGCAATGGCCCGGAACAGAAGCCTCTGACCTCGCGCAATAAAGGACTGTTCACCATTGGCTACACGCCAATGATGGGGTTGTGGCAGATTGACGCATCGCTTGCCATAAATGGCGGTGGGCGGATGCCGAGCCCTTATCGGAAGGCAGATGGCGCGATGTCGTGGAATCCGCGCTATGGCTCTTTTGTTCAGCTAAATGCTCAAATAACGCGTAATTTTCGCCATTGGAGCGTATATGTCGGGGGAGAAAACCTGACTAATTTCCGGCAGAAGAATCCGATAGTCGGCGCGTCTGATCCTTGGGGACCTGACTTTGATGCAACAATGATTTATGGGCCATTGCATGGAGCGATGGTGTATGTCGGATTCCGCTATAACTTCACGAAATTTATATAATTTAACATGAAAACCATAACAGTAATGAAAAAACTAACATCAATCCTGACCATGATCGCAATAGTTGCGATGATGGCTCTGTCAGCGTCAGCAAAAGACTCTAAATCATCTGAGAAAGTGACATTTACCGTTGCTCCGCAGATGACATGCCAGAACTGTGAAAACAAAATTAAATCCAATCTGCGGTTTGAAAAAGGGGTAAGCGAAATAGTTACGGACATCAACAGTCAGACTGTGACAATCACTTATGATCCTGCTAAAACCGATGTCGCAAAGTTGACGAAGGCTCTCGGTAAGATCGGTTATACTGCAACAGAGGGCGTCAAGGCCGGTTGCGCTAAGAAAAAGTGCTGCGATAAAAAAGCGGAAAAGACACAATGCGGTAAGAAAGCTTGCTGCGGCAAAGCAGATAAAGCTAAAGGTCATTGCGGCGGTTGTGCCAAAAAGACCGGTTGCGCCAAGAAAGATGGTTGCACAAAAAAATAAGAATAAAAAGATATGTAGAGAGGAGGCGGTCGGTTGGCGATCGCCTTTTCTTTTCCCGGTCAGAGAAGGGCGGGGGCGAGGTATTTAGCCATGAGCCATCCGCCGATGATCAGCCAGATGTAGAGAATGAAAGCGAGAATAAACGGTTTTGCTCCGGCTTTCTTGAATTTGTCGATGCTTGTTTCAGCTCCGAGGGCGGCCATAGCCATTGTGAGCAGGAACGTATCAATGTAGTTGATGGTGTCAATCATAGCCGGTGGAAGCAGATTGAACGAGTTGAATATAATAACGGCAAGAAATCCCAAGGCAAACCACGGAATGGCGACTGACCGATTGCCTTGTGCCGCAGTCCCGGCACGTTGTGCGGTCAGAGCAACCCAGTAGCCAAGGATAAACAGCACCGGAATGAGCAGCATCACGCGGATCATCTTTACGATTATAGCCACATCGGCTATCTCCGTGCCCATTGCGTTTCCGGCGCCGACAACGTGTGCCACCTCGTGGAGCGTTGATCCGGCATA
>CAYTLU010000195.1:0-2524 GCA_964438665.1 uncultured Bacteroides sp. | reverse complement strand
GTTTACAAGAATCTATCGTTTGACGGGTAACGATTTAGAAACGAGCGAATTTCTATATTCTGTCTTATTTCGCATTATTGAAAGAACGCTTGCCAGCTACAAAGGTACGAATTTATCTCAATCTCACATTCTTCTCTCGTTTATTTTTGCAAGGCAACCGCATCTAAAATTTGTTAGCTGCTTAACTTATTGATAATCAAATGTGATGTTTTATGATATTATGCAAAACACAAAACAAACAAGCATTGATTATCAGACTATTGACATTTTGATGCGGTTGCCCTGCTTATTTTTGTGCCAAATTTGGCAGGACGAGATTTAATGCGTATATTTCCATCTTTGTCACTTTTGAGGGTTATTCTACTGGCCGACAGCGAGATAACCCTCAAAAGAATGTAGTAATTGATTTGTGGGATTAGAGTTTAACTTTTATTTAACATTTCGATAGTTTGCAGTCATTTCACGTGTCCGGATTATTTCTGTGCTGATGCTGACGGTGCATAGCTGTTGCAGCTGGTTGATTAGTTCAGAGCGTTTAAACATTGGCACATAGCCTTTCCCCTCGAAGTAGGCAAAACGAATGCCGCGCAGGGTGGCTACCAGCGTGTCGATTGGCAGGTCATGGTTCGTGTAGTAGTTGGGGTTGGCCTCTATGAGCTGTCGCTGTAACAATTTCAGGATAACCATGGATAGGAAGCAGATGAGGAAGTGTGATTTGACGCGGTCCTGCCGGGACAGATACACCGGACGGGCATTGAGGAAGGATTTTGTGGTGCGGAAGATGTGCTCGATTTCATGGTGGAAGGAGCGTATCCGCAGCACATCGACGGCTTCGTCGTCAAGGGATGTGCCGTAGGCGTAGAAGCCGTCGAGGATTTCTTCCCGGGCCACAATGTCGGCGTTGATGGCCATTTCGACTTTTACGGCTCTCTCACCTTTCTTCGTTTTGTGCATTGTCGTGATATAGTGCCGTGGATCCTGTTGCGATTGTCGTGATTTGGTCTGTTTATTATTTACTATTTTATTTGCCCGTTTGAGGTTTTCTGCGCGTTTGTGCTTGAGAAACAGGGCGAAGTCATGGTTGTAAGTTACGATAATCCGTTCGGGGCGTTTATTGACGCCCTCCCCTTTTATCACTATTATCTCTTTATACAGGGTGGTGCTTTTGAGCAATCCCGGTCTTTTCTTTTCTTCTTCGAGAAGAACATCAAGGTTAAATATCTCACGGTCGGGATTTTCACTATCAAGAGGCTCGCGGGTTGCGGCATCAGCCCTAAAGGAGATGCGCCAGCCTTCCGGTTTGACGCACATGTCCTGGTCGGACTTCGGAAGCTTCGGTATGGATTGCACACAGATGTATTCACGCCCCTCGGCCATATTGTAGCGGCGGTTTTCCTCGCTGCCAAGACCGGCATCGGTGGATACGACATAGTTGGTCATGCCGAAGCGATGGTTGAGGACTTCCTCTAACGGTCGCAGCGATTGCTGCTCCGATTCATTTCCGGGAAATACCTTGAATGCCAGAGGTATGCCGTCATAGTCCATAAACATTCCCATCTGCACTATCGGGTTGGGGCGGTGTTCCTTGGACTTGCCGTGCTTGCGCAGGCCCATTATGACTTCTCCAGTCTCCTTATCTACCACATCGGCATCATCATCCTCTATTTCAAAGTAATAATTGGTGCAATCGTAAAACACCACCTTATCGCGACGAGGCATGATGCCCGTTGAATTACGATAGACCTCGGCTTGTATCATGTCGATGTTGCCCGACAGCCGGCTGAGGGCGCGGAACATGTCGCTCTCCTTGAATTTAGGCACTTTGACATAATCCTTGGCTAACTCTATGGTGCGCGTCTTGGAGCAAGGAAACAGTATACGCGATGTCACCAACGTCTGAAGAATCTCATTCAAATCATACTTTGCCCGACTCCCTTTGAGGATTGCGTCACAGATTTTGGGCAGACCCAATCGGTTGTACAGCCCCAACAGCATCAGGTCGCCCCCATGACGCAATGGTCTGCTGTCCCTATCAATTTCGGTACACGGACTTAATTCTATCGATATTTTCTTCCGATTCTCCTTTTCCTCCTGTGTCATACGCAAGGCCTCCTGCCGACACCACTCCTCGGGGTCGGCACAGCCCTCGCGTTCCCGGATTTCTTTGAGCGTGCCCAGACATTTTACAATGATTGATGTGCACTTGCCGTTCCTGCGGATTGATTTCTGAATGTACGCCGTCGTAGACGACTGGTTTCTTGTGAATATAGCCTTCATGACAGTTACCACTAATTACTACAAAGGTACAAAATTAAAACGAACTGTGCAACAATTCGTTGAATTTTTTTTCAGCCTGTTACGCGCCCAAAGTGACAAACTCCCGATATATGATTTTATTTGGACGAACTTCCTTCTCTTGGGGGTTCGTCCTCTCGTCTAAGGGATAAAAAAGAAAAGTGCTTTTTAACATAAATTAAATATTTTGAAAAGTTTGCTTAATATCGTTATAATCTCTATCTTTGCA
>CAYTLU010000194.1:0-3516 GCA_964438665.1 uncultured Bacteroides sp. | reverse complement strand
ATCTCCCAAAGGTCAAGGGAAACTTGATATGGTGATCGCTTTTGACACTACCGGCTCAATGGCGGCCTACATTGATGATGTTCGTCATCAGGTAGCTGATATGATTCCCCGTCTTTTCAAGGACAACGAAGACTTGCGTCTTGGGATCGTTGCATTCGGCGACTACTGCGATATGAGAAACCGAAACACATTCGGTGATGCCTATCAATACATTCCTCTCACCGATAACGAAAATGATATTATCAAGTTCGTCAAAAAGTCGAAAGACACAAGTGGCGGTGATGGCGATGAGTTCTACGAACTTGTGCTTAAGAAGATCATAGATGAATCTCCTTGGAGAGAAGACTCGTCCAAGGCTATTCTGCTGATTGCTGATGCAGACCCGAATGAAATAGGCTATACTTACCGCGACTATGTGGTCGGCAATCAAATCGACTGGAAAATCGAGGCAAAGAGAGCGGCAGACATGAAAATCAAGATTGACACCGTTTCAATCTGCGGTCGTCCCTGGTACAAGGAACTGTCCGCCATGACCAACGGCATTTCCGTGCCGTTTAAGAGCAGCGGCAAGACCGGTACCTTAATTGAGACTGCAACAACAGCCCGCAGTGCCATGGCATTTGCAGAGTCTGCCCGTAAAAGTGATGATGCATCTACACGTGCATATTGTGGAACGCGATTCGGAATACTTAAAGAGAAACTCTGCCAAATATTCAACAACTGTGACGATGACGAATTGAACGATGTATATGATTCCTATTCCAAAGAGATTGACGAGACAGATGAATAACCTTCAAGATAAATGCCGGGGCTCGCTTGTGGGCGGAGCCGCAGGCGATGCTCTCGGCTATGAGGTCGAGTTTATGAGCCTTGCTGAAATTCGCAAGCGGTTTGGGAAGAATGGCATCACCGATTATGTGCTTGATCGTAACGGCGTTACTGAGTTTTCTGATGACACCCAAATGTCACTTTTTACGGCCGAAGGACTGCTGACTGCCGTTGCCGCCGGGAAGGTATTCGAAAAGGATATTCTCCCGTATATCACGACGGCATACGAGCATTGGCATTACACACAGTGCTATCCTCCGTTGAAGATGAGTAAAAGCTGGCTGACAAATATAAATGCATTATGGGCTCGCCGCGCACCAGGCACGACCTGTATGTCTGCGTTGCAGTCAATCTCAATGCCCAACAGTGCGCCTGTTGTGAATAACTCCAAAGGCTGCGGCGGAGTTATGCGGGTGGCTCCGATAGGTATATTCTCGGCAGCGCATCCCAAATTCCTCGATCTTGAACATTCCGGTTATCTCGCCGGATATGCCGCAGACATTACCCACAAGCACCCGCTGAGTACATATTCCTCAATGGCTCTCGCAATGATTGTGGCCGACTGTATAGCATACGACAAAGTGAATCGGGATAAGTTTCGCTTCACAGTTGCTAATCGGGTATTCAAATTACTTGGTCTTTATTTCAAGGACGACAAACAGCTTGCTGAACTGTCTGAACTGGTATTGAAAGCGTTGTCTCTCGCCGAATCGGACGAAACTGATACAGATGCCATTCGCGAAATAGGTGAAGGTTGGGTCGCAGAAGAGACACTGGCCATAGCGGTGTTCAGCGTCATGCGCTACATCGACAATTTCGAGAGGTGCATTGTCTGCGCCGTTAATCATGACGGTGACAGTGACTCTACCGGTGCCGTCGCCGGCAATATCATCGGTGCCATTCTCGGATACTCAGCAATTCCAAAGAAATTCCTTACCTCCTTGGAACTTCATGACGTTCTTGTCTCAGTGGCAGATGACCTCGGAGGATATAGCGATGACAAACAGATGAAAGAGCGCTACGTAAATCATCAACCCTCCAACGTAAATCTTGCAATAATCATGTAATATGGAATATACAGCAGACAACATTAATGCTCTGAAATCAAATAAGATGAAACGTAATATTTACGGCAAAAAGATGTTTGTCGCCGATTTACTGATTGTCAGCGTATGGGCTTTGTTTGCATGGCATTCCTGTTGGCGCGGGTTTGCTATGCCGGCCCTTGCGCTTATGCGTGTATCCCTTTCGTTTGAATTGTATAGAAGAAGTCGCTGGACATCACTCGCTGCATTGATGTTTGCTTTTGCTTATATAGCCTGTATCTTCTCAATGCCCTCGCCAAAATATGTAATTGATCCTATAGAGAAGATAATGTACGTGGGATTGTGTCTTGTCGGCAAGTCTGATTTGGCTATTGTATCTTTTGGTTCACTTGATGCTGTAATACCTCGTTGGATTCTTTGGACAATTTGGGGAATAATAAGTGGCTGGCTCGTCCTTGCACCTCTTGTTTGTTCGACAAAACTGAAGGATTGCATTAGTATATTGCTGAACAAAAGGCGTTTATGGTGGTACATAATCAGTATTCTTGCGGTTACGGTTCTATTTTTTGTAGCGGTTATGGATTACTCCATAATAGTGTTTTGCTCGTTAATGTCTTTGCTTCCTCTTGCTTATTGGATTTTTTACAGCGGGCGGAAACGGCAACTGATCCAATATGTAATGCAAGACAAGGTTTTGACTGGTTACGTCGCAATATTGGCGGTTTTCGTATTGGCAATGCTTATTGGATTATACAATATAGTTTCTGCGAAAACTCTTGCCGCATTCTTGCTGCCGATAATCTTATACGTGACAACCATAAAATTTCTTGATTTCCGGCCCGACACGGTCTCGGCAATGATGTTTGGCCTCGGAGGTCTGTTCTTCATTAATTGTGCCAATCGCACGCATGAACTTGTCATAGCCTGGTTATTTGTCGGGATGGTTCTAACGCTTGGAGTGACTGTAAGATTCATGCTCAAGTCACGAAGATTTTGGACACCTGTTATGCTTTTCATTGCCAATGGATTTATATTGCCTGTTATTTTATTGGGATATAATCCGTATGCTGCAATTAATGCAAATTATGTTGATTTGATGAAATCATATTATTATCGTGCGCCTAATGGATTATATAAGTTCAGCGAATATGGTTTACAAGGAGTCCGCGATCGCTACGGTGTTATTATTCCGCCCAAGTATTATCATCTCGATTTCCTGGAAGACACCTCAAATTATATGGTATTGACTACCGGCGAGTCGAATTCCCCCAATTACCATTTGCAAATATTTGATTTAACAGGACGAGATTACCTCATTCCCGAAGAGGGGCATAAAGTAACAAGAATTGAGAAGATTGATTATCAGAAATATGCTTTGTTCGACAAGTCAGGAGAGCAAGTATATACTCTGAGACTTGTCCCCGGAAGGCACTATTCATCCGAATATAATACTTATTATGGGCATAGCACAACTTCCCCATATCTCGTAGAATGCAAATCGCAGTATCAAAATAACACGAGAACCGCTTTCCCACATAACCTGAAAGAAGCTGAACGCAGGTTCCTGGAAATTTATAATACCAAAGAATATTGCGGCCCTTACCTTATGGATTTGCTTGCGTCTAATGGCGAAACTATCAAA
>CAYTLU010000193.1:0-2959 GCA_964438665.1 uncultured Bacteroides sp. | reverse complement strand
GGCAAACGCCGCGCCCTCGAAGATTTTGCCCGCCTAACCTCCTGCCCGCTCGAAACCCTCGCCGCCGCAGGTGACGGCGCCAACGACCTCGAAATGCTCGCAGCCGCCGGCACGTCCCTCCTAACTCACGCCACCTCCCGTCCCCCTTGGCCCGAAATCCTCGCCGCCCTGCTGTAAAACCACCTGCCCCGCTGTAACCCTCCCCATCCCGTCCGGCTTTCCGCCCGCCCAGAATCGTCATCTCGCAAAAACGGAATAAGTGGGCAATTTTAGTCCGTTAAAAACGGAATAAGTCAGGAAAAATATGCTCAAAAATATGGAATAAGTCAGATTTTATTTGGTTGTGCTGCGAAAATTGCATATCTTCGCATTGAGAATTAAGAAAAACAATGCTTGAGCGTAAATTAACAGCGTATTTGGAGCAGTTCCTGACCGAGCAGCAGGACAAAATCCTCCTTCTAAACGGCGCACGTCAGATCGGAAAGTCCTACATTATCCGCTATGTGGGTCGAAAACTCTTTGCCCATTTTGTGGAAATCAACCTCAAAGAGGACAGAGAGGGCGAACAGGTCTTTGCGGATGTTCATACCACCACAGACCTCTATATGCGGCTGACCAATTACTACCCGAAACCTTTGGGCGATAAATCCGATACGTTGATATTCTTGGACGAGATTCAGAGTTATCCTCACCTGATGACTTTGCTGAAGTTTCTCAATCAGGAGGGTCGATACCGGTTCATAGCAAGCGGCTCGCAGCTGGGTGTTGCATTGGCGGAAACCCCCTCTGTTCCGCTTGGAAGCATAACCATCGAGCAGATGTACCCGCTCGATTTCGAGGAGTTTTTGTGGGCGACAGGTATCAGCAGGGAATGGATTGAGCATATCCGCGAGCACTATCTGCACGAAAAGGAGCTGGATGAAAGCACTCACAACATACTTTTGAAGCGTTTTCAGTATTACTTGCTCGTGGGAGGTCTTCCGGAAGCGGTGAACAGGTATTTGGAGGACCGGAATATGGCGCGTGTGAGACAGACGCAGCGGGATATTCACAGTCTCTACCGCATCGATGCATCGCAGTATGACGATGCATACAAGTTGGTGATCCGCCGCATCTATGACCTTATCCCCAGCAATTTGGAGAACAAAAAGAAACGTGTGGTCTACAAGCAGATTGAGGATAAGAAGGGCAAGACCTTTTCGGACTACGCCAACGAGTTCGAGTACTTGACAAATTCGGGTGTTGCGTTGGAGGTGTCGGCAATCAGCAACCCGCGTTTCCCCTTGGCGGAATCGGAACAGAAGCGTTTGGTTAAATTGTATCTCAATGATGTCGGATTGCTCACCAATCTGCTTTATGAGTTGAATGTGAATGCGGTGTTGCAAGACCTCAGGAGCATTAATCTCGGTACGGTCTACGAGTCGGCGGTTGCGCAGGAATTGACATCGCACGGGTTTCGCCTGCACTACTACGATAACAAGCAGAAGGGAGAGGTCGATTTCCTGATTGATGATTTCGAGCGGCTGAAGGTGCTGCCGATAGAGGTGAAGTCAGGCAAGGATTACACCCGGCACAGCGCACTGACCAAATTTCTCGAAACACCCGACTATGGCATCGACCGTGCGATTGTATTCTCCAACGAGCGAGAAGTCTTCAAGAAGAAGGGTGTTACCTATATGCCCGTCTACTATTGTATGTTTCTGCAAAACCTGCGCCCGGATGAGCAGGTGATACTGCCTGAATTGGAGCCCATCGGTTGATTTCATTCAGAAGCTGTTTGAATTTGTGAGCGATTTTTATTATAGCAGATTTTCGAGTCAGTTTTGTCATTCGAAGAGGGAGCGTAGCCGTAGTACGTGACCGATGAGAAGGGCAAAAATGGCCGAAAGATGCCGTAAGAAAAAAGTGCGCATAAATTTAAACAGCTTCTCAAATTAGAAGCTGCTTAAACATAGTGTTTTTCTCGCAAAGTTCGCAACCAAATACCATCGATTCAAGACGGCTTATTTCGGACGGATACATAGAATAGTTGTCATTTTATCCATAACGGGGTGTTAAGACGCCCGTTATCGCCATGCAAATGCATAGCTTTTGCATTTGCAAATGTTTTTTGTCAGCAAAAACAATATATTATTGATTGTTAAGATTATTTTACTTATATTTGCAAATGTTCACTATGGAACAATGCAAATGCGATTTATATGGGTGAAACCAAATTTATAGACCTTCGTCTTCCGCAGATCGGTTTCGATATGCCGATAACGGATGCCATCATGGAGATGGAAAAACTGCGATACAAGCAGTTGAGCGGATCGACTCATCCGAATGTGTTCTTTCAGCTGAAACATATCTTTCATATATTGGAAAGTATCGGTTCCTCTCGCATAGAGGGCAACAATACGACCGTGATGGATTATGTCGAGACCGCCAAATTACAAACTGGGCAACAATATCTATTCGGCAATGATGAAGATATCCGCGAGATTCAAAATGTGGAAAATGCCATGAACTATATCGAACGGCATATCGGAGAGATCGAGATCAATAAAATGTTGCTCAGAGAGTTGCATACGTTGACCGTACAGGGCTTGAGTGCCGGCAGAGAGGGGGCTATGAACCCCGGGCAGTTCAGGAATAGAAATGTCCGTATCAGCGGATCGACCCATGTGCCGCCCGATTTCACGCAGGTGGAGTTGCTGATCGAAGAACTTATCGACTTTATCAATCGGGAAGATGCACCCAAATACGACCTGCTCAAGATAGCCATTGCCCATCATCGCTTCGTGTGGATACACCCGTTCGAAAATGGGAACGGCCGTGTGGTCCGACTGTTCACTTATGTGCTGTTGCTACACAAGAATATCATAAAAAGCAACGAGCGGATCATTAATCCGACCGCGGTATTCTGTTCCGACAGATCATCATACTATGCGCATCTTGCCATGGCGGATCAAGGTAC
>CAYTLU010000192.1:0-7859 GCA_964438665.1 uncultured Bacteroides sp. | reverse complement strand
ATAAGCATATGAGCGATTTACAGACATACGCCGAGGCGGAATGGGTTCGGCCGGTCCACGACATTTTGGGACTAAGAAGCGAAATGCTCATTTTGAGGGAGTAGAAACTTCATCTATATATGATTGGAATATATTTCATCTACGGACTATGTGTCATGTTTAACTTCATGATGACATGGTTCTTTATACGTAGGAATAATGAGCTGTTGTCCAAACTTGTAGCTTTGTTGATGGCTATTATTGGTCTGCAATGCCTGAAAGATTTGTTTTTTATATCTCCCGATTATGATTTAGATGATTTTGAATGGCTCGTAATGTCTGTTTCGGATATGGTTACAGTTCCGTTATATGCCTTTATCCTTGTTGAACTTTGCCGTCCTGCGTCTTTAACTGTTCGCTCTATGGTTTATCAGGAACTGTCATTTGTAGTGCCGGTGGTTCTTTTTATTGTTACTCAGAGCTCTATTATTTACTATGCCGTAGTTGTTTGGGCTGCCGTTTATGGTTTGGGTTATGCCGTATGGACAGTTCTTGCAATCCCGAAATATCATGCTCTGTTAAAGGAGCGTTTTTCTTATGATGAAAACATTAACCTGATTTGGCTTAAGGTTATTTTAGGTTCATTTTCGATTATACTTTCTTTATGGATTATCAATTGCCTGATAGTTAGCATCTACATTGAGGCTATATACATGTTGGGTTCGCTGATCATATGGATGTTTATATGCTATTTCATCTATCAACATGAATCAGTTATTGAAGAGCTTTCGGAGGGGGGCGTTTATGAGATTATTGATGCTTCGAATTCAGGCGAAACGGATCTGTCTGAAATTGGCGTGTGCGTAACCGATCTTTTCTGCAATGAGAAAATATATCTTAACCCCAACCTTAAATTGTCAGACATAGCGAAAGCAATAGGAACAAACCGCACGTATGTCAGCGCATTTTTCAATAAAGAGGTTGGATGTACTTTCTATGATTATGTCAATAGATTACGTATTGATTACGCATGTAATCTACTAGTCAGCTCTAAAGAAAATTTAAGTCAGATTGCTGAAAAATCAGGTTTCAACAGTTCTCAATCATTCATACGAGTATTCAATAAGATTAAAGGCATATCTCCCACTGAGTATAGAATGGGGGGGGTAACGCGTTGAATGGTAGTGTTTTTGAACGAATTGTTAATAACATTTTTACGTTTTGACAATTCGCTTTATCCGATGTGAACAATAATTTGTGAGATTGTTAACAAACACGATTTTGGTTGAGCTATTTTTGTAAGCACAAACTTAAGACAAATCCCGATCTCACATAATGGGACGATCATCTAAGATTGCGTAACCCTTGCTGTTATTCGGTAGGGTCAGGAGGGTATTATGCCAACAAACGCATAGCCGAACGAGAAGCTGACAGCTAATCACCATATAAATATTAACAATTATGAAAATGAAAGGTTTTAAACTGATGGCATACGCTGCCATCCTTATGCCGATGTTGTTCTCTTGCTCAGGCGGCGCCGGTTCTTCTGACACTCTTCTGTTTGGTTCGCTCCCCGGTGTTTACGAACAATTCCTGACAGAAAAGGATCAAATTACTGAAGAAGCCAAAAACATCAAATCTGAAGCCGAAAAGGCAGAATTGATTGAGAAGTCAGAGAAAATGAAAAAGGAATGGAGCGCCAAAATCGAAGAGAGTGCCAAATCTCTCGATGGCAAACCTATAGAGTTTGCAGAAAGCGACATCACGGTAATCGACCCCATATCTCTACAATTCGATGGATTCTTCAGCAAGTCGGATTTGGATCCGAGGTTCAGTGTCAATGGTAGTGCCAAGGCAGCCTCAGAAATAAATACGGGTTTTGACTATGTTATCTCCGCGGAGACGATCTATATTGTGGGTTACGATGCAGAGGGACAGCAGGTCTATAAAACAAAAGCCGGTTTTATTTCTGTGGAGAATGTTGATGGGAAAGCCATCGTTAAGGCAGAAACGCCTGTGACGTTCGATCCTATCTTATTTTCCGAAAAGGAAATAGCGGAGTATAAATCTGCGAAAACTTTGAAGCTGGAAATCCTTCGTTAATAACGAAAATTGTGCAATATCCCCCCGGCGGCGATAAATCGGCCGCCGGTAATTTCATAAATATCATGAACGAGATCATCAAAACAATAGAGAAAACCAAAAGTCGTATTATAATCGCAATATCATGTCTGATGTTTATTTTTTTCGGTTTATGTTCGGCTGTTGATGTTGCAGGAAAAGCTCATGCAGGTGGGTTGAAAGTGTTGTTTGACGGAACGGGACTCGGATTCGCAAGATTTCTTTCAGCCATTATCTTAATAATTCCCATCCTGATTATCGCGGGCAATTTTGTGAACCTTAACCTAAGCGGCAAATTAAAAGAGCATTTTAACGCTATTTGTTTCGTTGCCGGCTTCGTCTGCTGTCTGTTTCTGGCAATAGCACTTCCCGGACATATAACTCTTGCATGGGGAAGTTGGTTATATATTCTTTTGGCAGTAGCAGGAGGTGGGGTGAGTTGCATTGAGCATCTTAAAAGGAAGCTATAAATAGAATGGGTAAGGAGAAGCGGCATTTATTCCTGATTGTCGCGGGTGTTTTTGCGCTATTCTTTTTATCCATTATCACGTGGGTCTGTATGGTTTATCTGTCAAGACCATCTTATTTGATGCCGGATACAACGGAGTGGCATACCGGAGATGTTTTTTTCAGTGTCGGAGATTCATGGGAGTCGGTGGCCGTAAGAACTCTGACCGGAGCAAAATATTTTGAGCTGGCAGACTCGACTCCGTCCCATTGCGGAGTGGTTGTGCGTGATGCCGATGGTATAAAACTCGTTCACGAATCTACCGTTGCAAAAAAAGTAGTCGCTGAAACGCCCGAGGAGTATTTGAAGAATAATGGGTCATATTGTCTGTTTGCAATGAAAATGTATCCGACCCCCGACAGTGTTGTCTTTCGACAAATTGTGGACTCAGTGATTGTCAAAAGGGTGCCGTTTGATTTTGATTTCGACCATACGGATTCCGAATCATTATATTGCACGGAGATGGTCATTAGGGTTTTCGAACTGAATGGCAATTCATGTTTTTCCTCTCTGAGAGAACAAAGTTATATTTATCCGGAAGATTTATTGAAAAAATGTCTAAACCAATGAACATAAAAAACATTTCATACAGATTCATCATGGCGGCAGTCATGATGGCTCTCTCGCTCTTATCCACCGCCGATGCCCAATTCCTGAAAAAACTGTCAAAAGGACTTGAAAAGGTGAATAAGGGACTTGAAAAAGTTGAAAAAACGCTACAATCCGATAATAAAGGGAGTAAAGGGAAATCCGGAGCATCGGAGAAAGGGTCACAATCCCAACCAAGCACAGCTCCGACTGCCGTTGATGAATCGGGGTGGAAAAAGGCAGAGCCTGCCTACATCACGCCTTATTTCACTGCGGGGACAAAGTTTATGGTAACCAATCCGTCAGGCTATAACTTTTCGGATGTTCATGATGGCGTGTTCGCAATCAAACGCGGCATGGCTTGTGAGTTCTGGAAGGTGACAGGAGAAAAACTTTTCAATGCCGATTGGAAATATGCCGGCGGTATAGGATCGGATTTTCCGATTTTTTCAAGTGGTGTAGCCGCTGCCAAACGAGTCCAACCCAATGCAAGTGGCAAGACCCCCATTTGCCTGCTCTATCTCGATGGGCGTGTCAAGGAACTTGACCCTTCGTGGGAAACGGTATCGCAATTTATGGATGGCGTTGCGCTGGTGACGGCAAAAATCAATTACAAAGAGCATGTTTTCTATATCGACATCTTCGGCAATAAATTATATCCCAACTTGAAAGTGCGTAAAGCGATTGTTAAACCGATGCGTCCGCTCTGTAACGATATGCGCGCTTATTATGGTCCCGGAGCAAAACCGTCTGACGGCCATAAATGGGGATTCATCGATGCAAAAGGAAATGTGAAAATCACACCACGTTATTATGATGTGTCCGATTTTGCCAACGGCTATGCATGGGTCACGACAAATGATCACAGGACAGGCGTCAGATATAAAGAACTTATTGATGCTACCGGAAAAGTAGTGTTCAAAGTGGATGGAAGCTATACCAATACTTCAGATGTTGCAGACGGTGTTTTCTGTGTTGAGGAGGGCAACCGGATTGTATATTATGACCTCGATGGCAAAGAATTGGCTTCATATAAAAGCGGTTGTGGGTTCTACGGCGGCTATGCGTTTATTGCCCAAGGCCATGAACATGCCGATGTGATTGACCGCCGGTTCAACATAGTCAAACGTATGCCGTATAACTACTGTAATGCTACCGATGTTGATTATAACAAACCCGACTTCAAGCCATTCGGCCTTGCAACCGTAGATAATGGTGGAACAGTTATTAATCCTAGGGGAGATATTGTATTAACCGGATATGACAATTATAAAGGGACTTATATCAGAGGATTCAATCAGTTTTCTGAGTCGGGTTACATGAAAGCAGGTTTGAGCATCAACGGAAAGCAATGTATGGCTTATGTGAAACCTACAGGCGAGATCGCCTGGCTATTCTCAGATACGAAATCGTTTGGAGTTGAAGAGCCTCCGTTGCCACCACCACCCGGCCCGAAGCCACCAATTCCCGGCCCTCCATTCCCTCCTCAGCCGGTTGATCCTGATGAACCGGCAATCGGTCCCAAGGAAATAGAGAGAGTCTCGTTTACAGTCAATGTCGTGGCATCTCCCGCAGAGGGAGGTTCGGTGTCCATTTCCCCGACCGGGAAATTCGGATATGGAGAGCATGCCACCATCACCGCATCGCCCAATAAAGACTGGGCAGTGCGGTCAATCGAAACTGATGTGGATGGGTTGACAGCGCCTAAAGCCGGAAAGCCATTTGCTGTGATTGCCGATCAGACCGTCACAGTCAATTTCGTAGAAAAAGAGGAAGAAGAAGCGCCGGACAATTTCGGCACATACCTCGGGCAACTGACCTTTGAGGAATGGCAATTACCGGTATATGCCGAAATCAATCAGAAATGGGCGGAAGAAAATCCTTATGGTGCTGACAATTATGGTTTTGTATCCATAATGTTTGATCCGGCCAAACGCTATGTCGATAAGGCAGGCCAGCTTGCTGTAAATTTATTCGCTGTCCCACTTAAGATTGTCGGTATCCAGAAAGATGCAGCCGATCCGGCAAAAAAATGGCTTGTAGTTGACGGAGGTTCTGTTACAGCACATAATATCAAGTTAAGCCCGAATGCCAATCCACTGATGGGCATGGTCATGAATGGAATGATGGCTTTTGACGGTTTTACTTCCGTCAACACACAGCCTCGACGCTATAGAATAGAGATGCTTGAATGCAATTCTGAAACCGGAGAATTCCGATTCGGAAATATGCAAACCTATTCGGTGAAGGCCGGAAGATGGGTAGGAGGCGATGATTCATCGTTGGAAGAAACAACCACCGGTTTTTTCGGCTCATATACCGATCATGGTTATCCGTCTGACACTTTTATGGGAAGCCTCATGAAAAAAGCACCGAAAAGCACCGACATACTCTGGTATCCACCCGAAAGCTGGAGCAAAGATCAATCGGGCTATCAGCAATTGATTGAGTCAATGGGTGCAGCCTACCGTAATGCCAAATCCGATTACGAACAATTGTTCGGACAATGACAGACATTGATTTGGCAATAACTCCGGACTCTTAATTGTTCACTAAGCAAGCCTCGGATCCGACCTAAAGTTGGTGTCGAGGCTTGCTTTTCATATGGCGGTTCGATTCGTTTTTGGCGATCCATTCGCGCCTACCAGATGGATGGGTGGTTTTGATGACGCCAAATAGGTGATTATAAACGTGTTTGTTTGGTTGGCCGGCGGGATGAATTTGCAGTTGTTGGATATTTATGGGATGCGTTGTATATTTGTGGAATGAAACGTGTCTGGATAGTTATAATGGTTGCGTTGGCGATTGCGGCGCGGTGTGCGGCCGGCCACGGATCGCATGAAGATGCGGTGAGAGGACTGTTGGAGCGGATTGATTGCGGGTTGTCGGAGAAGCTCGGATTTGAGATAATAGATGACAACAGCGGCGATGACTGGTTCAGGATCAGCCAAAAGGGTTGGCAACCGAAAGTCAGCGGGAATTCGGCTGTGAGTGTTGCCACAGGTATAAACCATTATCTTAAATATGTGGCCGGGGTGCATCTGTCGTGGAACGCTATGAGCGTTGCGATGCCGGACACTCTCCCCGCGGTCGAGAGGGAGATATTTCGATCCACCGATATGCCAATGCGCTATTATCTGAATTATTGCACACACTCCTATTCGATGGCTTTCTGGGATTGGGAACGTTGGCAGCGCGAGATTGACTGGATGGCTCTTCATGGGATAAATATGCCGCTGGCTATCACCGGGACTGACGTGCTGTGGCGCAACGTTCTGCGGCGGCTGGGATATGCGGAGAACCGGATAGACAGTTTCATTGCCGGTCCGGGATTTCAGGCGTGGTGGCTGATGAACAATCTTGAAGGTTGGGGCGGGCCGAACACGGAGGAGTATTATGGCCGTCAGGAGCGTTTGCAGAAGCGGATTGTGGGACGTATGCGCGAATTCGGGATGCAGCCTGTGTTGCCGGGGTATTCCGGCATGTTGCCCCATGATGCGGGTGAGGCGCTTGGCCTGACGGTTGCCGATCCCGGTAAGTGGCTCGGATATAGGCGTCCGGCGTTTTTGCAACCTACGGATGAGTCTTTTGACAGCATTGCCGCTGTCTATTATGATGAGTTGACGAGGCTTTACGGCCGGTCGCGTTATTACAGCATGGATCCGTTTCATGAGGGGGGCAATACGGATGGCGTCGATCTTGCTGCTTCAGGCCGGAAGATCGTCGAAACGATGCGGCGCGCAACGCCGGATGCCGTATGGGTGGTGCAGGGGTGGCAGGAGAATCCTCGCCGCGAGATGATTGAAGGGCTTCCGGAGGGTAGTATGGTGGTGCTGGATCTTCAGGCAGAGAATCAGCCGATGTGGAACCGTCACGCCGATGGATTCGGCGGGCATGACTGGCTCTATTGCATGCTGCTGAATTTTGGCGGAAATGTCGGGCTCTATGGAAAGATGGATGCGATGATCGATGGATTCGATGAGGCGAGAGCCGGAAGCAGACGGCTGAAAGGCGTGGGGCTGACAATGGAAGGGATAGAGAATAATCCGGTGATGTATGAACTGTTGTGTGAATTGCCGTGGCATGGTTCTAAGGTTGACCGCTGCAAGTGGGTGAGCGATTATGCCCGGGCGCGCTATGGACGCTATGACGCACGGATCGACTCGGCATGGCAATTGCTTGCAGGGTCGGCATATAATTGTCCGGCTAATGTCATTCAGCAGGGGACAACGGAGTCGGCATTCTGTGCGCGCCCATCGGATAGTCCGCTTCAGGTGTCGGCATGGGCTGACAGTAAGGAATATTATAGACATAAGGATGTGGCGGATGCTGCACGGCAGATGCTGCAGGCGGCCGATGATTTTGCTGATAACAGTAATTTTATCTATGATCTTATAGACGTGACACGTCAGGCTGTTGCCGACAAAGGCCGACAAGTGGCAAAGCAATTGGCATGGGCTTCGGAATCTGGCGACAAGGAGGCGTATGGCAATGCTGCTTCGAGGTTTATGTGGCTGATTGCATTGCAGGACAGTTTGCTTGCCACGCATCCCTGTTTTCGGCTCGGGCGATGGATTGAGGATGCCCGGGCTTGTGGCGCGACTCCAAAGGAGAAAGACCGCTGGGAATGGAATGCCAGAGTCCAGATAACGACATGGGGCAA
>CAYTLU010000191.1:0-5034 GCA_964438665.1 uncultured Bacteroides sp. | reverse complement strand
AGTTGGGGATCAACGGCAGGAATGAGATTCCTTCGTCGCGGCCTTGCAGCCGCTTCTATGAATGGCGACATCAGCGCAGGCACGGGCCATTAAAGTGTTTTCTTGTTCTCGCATTTCGGGTAGAATGGTTCTCCGTTGTATATATCCTCCAATTTTTCTCCTTTCTTTCGGGACCATAGCCAATTGTCGCCATCCGGGAAAATAACTCCGCCTGCGAGATTGGCTCCGGCGGCATTAGCCTCTGCTATATAGTCGATTAAGGCATTGTGTTTTTGCAGAGCGTTAGCGTCTCTTTTCCCCGTTTTTGTATCGAACAGGAATACTTTTCCGTTTCTCAATCGTATAATGAAATCGACATAAAACAGAGCCTTCATGCCGTCGTTGTTTGTATATTCGATTGAGAAATGTTGGCATCCCGAATCGCCGTTCTTATACCACCAGTCGATGGATTCGCTGTTGTTCTCCAAATAATCGACGAAGTGGCACTCGTTATCGGATGCGTTGTTTAGCTCGACGAACGGCGACAACGCATGATTTCGAGCTTCGACAACCTGATGCGTCTTGTCATCATAGATACGTTCTTCGGGCACCTCCCAATCATATTCCACGAAAGCTCTGTTTTCTGCGCGGAGTCGCCTGTTATCTCTGATTTTTTCATAATACTGCAGTGCCTGTCGGATAAGATAGTCGAACTGTCGTCGATTTCCCTGGTACAATACGACTTTCTTGGCTTCGATATCGAAAACGCCGAAAAAATCGGCCAGCATTTCAAGCAGGTAGCCGGCCAATTTGTCTGCCGGGGAGTTTTTCTTCTCATACGCCCCGAGGTAACCGGCAATGTGGCTGACAAACGCCCTGTCTATCTCGGCGGAGGTACGGGCGAACTCCGCTTTCCGTCCGGTCACATCGAGTGTCTGCACGTCGTTTTGGAAATGCACATCCTTTGGAATGGGGACCTTGATGCGTGACACATCAAAACATATTTTCTGACCAGCTCGGCGGCGGTTTTCCTCCACCTGCGCACCATTCGTTTCCGAGAGTTCATTGTCTGCAATCATAACGTGCGAATGAGTAAAAGGCAAACAGGCATCTTGTTCGAGTCCCCAGAACGAAATGCCGGTCTTGTACAGCGCATTTCTAAAATCGGGACCGAGATAATTTCGAAGAGTATTTGGACGGTCCCGGTAAACAGACTTGAGTGAGATGTTGTGCAATCCGTCTCGGCGATGAGCGGTCAGCCCGGTTTTCCGAATATAAGAAGCATCTGACGAAACGATACCGATTTTTTCTTTGGCCACGTCCGTATACACATATCCGATATTAAGTCGCTCGTCGGTGTAATGGTGCTGTTCCGGCATACGCAGGATACGCCCGACGGTCTGTACGGTAAACTCATTGCTTTGCAACTTCCTAAAAATGAGCAGCACGGCAGCACGAGGACAATCCCACCCTAAAGCGATCGCCTCCTTGAACAGCAGAGCCTGCACCATGTTGTCTGAACGTTCTATTCCTGCAAGATTCTCCTTTTCACCGGCTAACCACACTGCAAGCCGCCCATTCTCCGCCGTGATATCGTGTTGTTCGCGCAGACATATTTTCACCTGCTCCGCCACGGCCAAATCCTCTGTACTCATGGTTTCGCTGCTGTCATTGGGCAGCTGGATGAGCAGTAGCGGATTGATGCTTATGCCAATAGCCCTGTATGCTTCGGCGAGTTGTTCACGCCTCGTCAGAGCAACCTGAATCAAATGTTCGTTAAGCGTCCGTTCGTCGTCGCTATTCAGATCTACCTCCGGATTAAGTATTACCTCACGCTTTATCATGCCGGCATCAATAACATCCTTTCGACAGACACGAACCTTTTCGTCTAAAATCGTCGTTTTCGGCGTTGCGGAGACCCGAATCTCCACTGCCGGGCAGAACTTGTCGAGTACAGCACCCGACTTATCGGCGGTTTTCGACCAGTGCATATGCTCCTCATCAATAACGGCGATTATCGGCAATCCCTCTTCTTCGCGGGTGCGGCGGCATATTTCAGTCAATGATACGGAAGATTCGCTGTCCCGCATCAAAAGATTGCCCTCTTTGTTAACGCTTTCCCAATTGACAAACAAGATCTCGCCGGGTCGTATGCCGGCACTTTGTTCGAGTTCATCGAACTTTACAGGATGCAATTGTCGGCTGTCATCGAACAGCCCGCGCAACTTTTCATAACTCTGAAGATGGAGCTTTCGAGGGGCGAACCAAATATAGGCGACCTCCTCATAACGATTGGTACCGTCTGCGTGGAGAGTTTCTATAATGTTGGCAAGAGCCTCTAAAACCATTACGGTTTTCCCCGAACCCGTAGGGGCTTCGAAAACGAGTTTTCGCCGCGCACCTCCTTCATTGAGCAGAGCAATCGTTTTCTCGGTCAGCTCCTCTATGGCTTTTCTCTGATATGCTAAATCTTTCATGTTCTGACTGCTTATGAGGTCTCTGTTTTCAGCTCTCTGCATCCCCGATTTTTACCCCTTTCATCTGAGGAAGCACGTGCTTGTAGGCATTGTAAATCGCCGCAGGCAAGGCGCAAAGACGGACTTTCTCGCTAACCGTCTTAAATTCCTGCTGCCAGGGATCCTCACCGCCGGAAAATACATAAACGATAATGGGACGAGACGGCTCGATACTCTCTATCTTCTCAACCAAAAGATAAACCGCCTCTTCATCGTAAACGACTAACATATTTCCCCGGACATCATCGAAATAACGAAACCCATTATCATAGGTCTGTAAACCGAAGAAACTCAAGCATTCCGTATAAATATTCTCTTTTATGCACAACATATCCGTAGCGAGCGACATCAATCGGCGCATATTCTGCGGTGTGCGGCGACGATTGACAAAAGCAGTGCGATAATAGCGCAAATTGTTGTCATGCAAACCCTCGACTTTCTCGCCATTGGGCTTGGTATAGCCGTTTATAACACGTTTGTTCCGCTCGTAGGTCACATTCTCACAAATGCCGTTCTCGTTGTTGGTGCAAAGAATACACTGACGCTTGCCGCCATCTTCAGCATTCAGCTGCATAACGGCATGAAGCGTAGTGCCCGACCCGGCAAAGAAATCGAGAACATTTATCTCGTTATCTTCCCAAAATGGCATTTTAACAAGATAGGATATTAAAGAAGACGGTTTTGCGTAGTCGAACTCGGCATCAAGATTTAAACCTGAAATCTCCTTTTGTGCATCTTCATTTGTGCCGACATTTACCTCGTCATCAATAATATTTGAAGGGACTTTTGTAGCTCGGACCGCTTTCTGGAAACGAGGTGAAAATTGCATTGATTTTATTAGGAAATATGTGCCCGCGGCGACTTCTCGTTCAAGATTGGCCTGCCCCCATTTGAAATTCCCCGCAGCTCTAAAAGAGTTAGAGTTCACTCCGCCAACAACTTCGACAGAATCTATCAGCTCAATCTTATATGAAGTTTTGTGGGAATATATTCCATCGGGTATATTGAAGTGTACGCTGCCTGCCGGAAAAGAAAGAGTACCCCGCGGATTGCCTGTATTGAGCAAGGGCGCATCGCCTCCATCTACGTATCCTTGTGCAAAGGTCCTTTGCGGAATGCTTGATTTTTGGTAACATAGAACAAACTCTAATTTTCTACGCACTTTGTATGATAAGGCCGGAGGTGTACTTGTCCTTCTCCAAAAATAGGAGGCGACAAAATTCTGTTCACCGAAAATTTCATCACAAAGCAACTTCAGGTTTGCTTGCTCGTTATCGTCAATAGATATGAATATTACCCCTCTATCAGAGAGCAGCCTCTTTGCAATGCGGAGACGTTTCGACATAAAGGATAGCCACTTGGAGTGGCGGTAGCTGTCCTCGCTATCAACGTAGGAGTCGTTGTAGATGAAGTCTTTGTTGCCGGTATTATAAGGCGGATCTATGTATATTACGTCGATTTTACTCTCGTGGGTGTAGGCAAGCGTTGTGAGGGCCTCAAGGTTATCGCCCTCAATAAGTATATGATTTGGGACATCGGCCTTATCGGAAACGATGGCACGGCTGCTCACCTCGCTAAGAACGGGAAGCTCCGAGCGCAGACGATCTTCAACCGCCTCCGGCTTGTCCTCCCAAACCAAACCATACGTTTTGCTTTCACGGAGCAAACCGAGCAATGCCGCCCGCTCGTCATCCGTCAAGCCATCAATACTCTTAACTCGCTGAACGAGTTTTACTCTGTCCGCCGTTTTCATTAAACTATTTTATCCCGTATGTACAATTTCTCCGATTAGTAACTCCCAGCTGCTTAAGGGAATACGCCTCTTTATAAAACGCCCTACCCACCGCAATCTGAAACTCTTCGAGTAGCAAAGTTAACATTTATTTTCTTTTCGCCGGAGAACCGCACACCCAAAATTACAAATATCTACCCATTAAACAATTATAAAATCCATCATTTTAGAGTGACGAAGTACGGAAAATTTTGGTATCTAATCGCGAATCCATCGTAAAAGCCGATAGGAAGATAATCTCCCTCCCCGTCTACGGGAATCAGATTGCCACGTCACGGCCACGGCCGCTCCTCGCAATGACGAAAGTGGGGATGGGTCTGCTGGTTGTTATTCCAGCATGCCGCACTGATGAAACATTTCGCGATAGTAGTCAGCCTTCCACTCTACCGGTCGAGGATAGGCCCTTGATGATGATGGCATACGCCATAGCCTCACTTCGCGGCCGGCTATTTCGAATTGGGTGTAGGACCCGATCGCGGGCGTTTCCGCACCGGAACTTCTTAAGAGCGTTTCTGTTGCTTTCTGACCCGTAGTTGCGATATCGCGGCAACGGGGTATTTGCGACAGCAGTGCTGCGATATCGGTCTCGCGAACCACCTGCAAAAAGTTGTCCGAGGCATTGTCGCGCAACCGCACGACCGCTTCGGCTGTGTCGTAAAGAGCCAACCCACGCTCACGGCAGAATGCCTCGATGCGCGCCTGCTCGAACCGCCGATTCATAGGGTCGAGAAAATAGCTCTTATCTTC
>CAYTLU010000190.1:0-8344 GCA_964438665.1 uncultured Bacteroides sp. | reverse complement strand
GTCACAAAATACTGGCGTATCTGATAATCGTTGATATAAACCTTTCCGTCATCGTCCTTTTCCCAAACAAATTCGGTGTTGTAGGAGCCGGCCGGCGCGTTCTGGTAAGAGGCGGAAAGCATCACGCCAAGACGGTTGTCAAAGAATCTGTTGCCTACTGTCAGGCCGAAGTTCATCTGGGCCTTGCGGCTTATCCAGTTATAGCCGCTTCCGGCGACTGCACTGAGAGTTAAACGGTTTGGAGAATTCTTGGTCACCAGGTTTATCGATCCGCCGATGGCATCGCCATCCTGATCAGGCATCAAGGTCTTGTTCACCTCGATCATCTGAATCATATCAGATGGGATAAGGTCAAGCTGCACATTGCGGATATCGCCCTCGGCCGATGGAATTCGCGTGCCATTGATAGTTACCGAACTGAATTCTGCCGGAGTGCCTCGAACCTGACCGAATCGCGCTTCGCCCTGATCATACTGAACGTTTATTCCGCTGATGCGCTTAAGGGCATCGCCGATGTTTGAGTCAGGGAATCTGCCGATCTGATCCGATGAAACCACATTTGTGACATTCAGATTGCCCTTCTGCATATTGATCGCCTGCCGCTGGCCTGAAAACACACCGTTTATGACCACACCGTCAAGCTCTTTTGACGCATCAGACATCTTAATGTCCTTCACGCCGTCGCCCCCATCGCTGACCGACAACACCATAGTGACCGGAGAGAAGCCGATATAGCTCACCATCAGATTATGATCGCCCGCAGGGAGCTTGGCAAAAGAATAAACGCCGTCTATATCAGAGACTGCGGTATAGGCATCGCCATCGATATGAACAATTGCGCCGGGAAGCGGGTTGTGTTCCGCGTCAAGCACACGTCCTTTCAGTGATCCTGATCCGTCTGCTGCAAAGGCAGGCGAACCCACTGACAAAATAGCCGAAAATAAAAGAATTAGCTTCGTTTTTTTCATAATTATCTATATTGATTAGCTTATTTTTCGGCAAATGTCGATATATGTTGTTTCATCCGTTTTGCAAAAAAGTTTGCTTTTTATTAAATTTTCTTTCTTTGTTAAGTTTTTATTAAACTTCTGATTGCTTGGAGCGTGCAATAATATTTCTATATATCTTTGCGATATATCTCAATGTTATGGAACAGAACAAACGCATACTCGTTGTCGATGACGAGGAGACATTATGCGAAGCCTTGCGTTTCAACCTGGAAGCCGAGGGATACCATGTCACAGTTGCACACTCTGCCGAAGAAGCCCTGACTCTTGACCTGGCAGCGTTTGACATATTCCTTCTTGACATCATGATGGGAGAAATTTCCGGCACACAGCTCGCACGCATAATAAAAACAAATCCGGCAACAGCAGACACACCTATTATATTCTGCACCGCCAAAGACACAGAGGAAGACATGATAAGCGGCCTTGATCTTGGTGCTGACGATTATATAATGAAGCCTTATTCGCTTAAAGCCGCATCCGCACGGATCCGAACCGTTCTCCGACGGATAGACAACGCCAAACAGCAGGCTCGTGCAACAGCTGACAAGGTTGAATATCTCGGACTGACCATAGTTCCGGATATGAAACAATGCTTAGTTGACGGTCAGGACGTGAAACTGCCCAAAAAGGAATTCGAAATACTGCTGAAACTGCTGTCGAATCGCGGACACATATTCACCCGGGAAGAACTGCTCAAGGAAATATGGCCTGATGAGGTGGTGGTTCTTGACAGAGTGGTGGATGTCAACATCACACGCATCCGCCAGAAGATTGGCCGATATGGGAAAAACATAGTGACGCGCTCGGGCTACGGCTATGGCTTTATGGAATAAACTGACCTATCCGCAACGATTGTTCCTTTGGTTGCTTGGCTACTCGCTTCTGTTGGTGGGCTGTTTCATTGTGTTTCAGTATCATCGGGAAAAGGAATTCAAATCCGAAGAACTCAATGCACGGCTACAGGGAATCAATTCGCAGATTTTAAACAGCATTGACAATGACGAAATCGAATCCGTCCGGGAGCTACCATATCAGGATTTAAGGATCAGCGTCATCGACACCGCCGGCCGGGTGGTATATGACAATTCGCTTGACTCCACTGCCACAACAAACAATCATCTGGAGCGCGAGGAGATAAAAGAGGCTCTCGAATCCGGATCGGGCTACACAGTGCGCCGGCACAGCAAAAGCACCGGGGAAACATATTTTTATTCCGCCACCCTCGGCGATAACGGATATATAGTCCGTACGGCTGTCCCATATTCCGTCACACTCAAAAGCCTCCTTAAAGCCGACATGGGATTTATCTGGGTCATGGGAGGAATCACGCTCGTCATGTGCATTCTGGGCTATTTCGCCACCCGCAGGGTCGGATTGATCATTACGCGCCTTAATGATTTTGCCGAGAGAGCCGAAAAAGGAGAGCGGATTTATGACACCGCACCATTTCCGCAAGACGAACTCGGATCGATTTCAAACCACATTATAAAACTTTACGCGGATCTGCAGCAAGCCATATCCGACCGCGACAAGGAGCATCAGATGACTCTATATGAACAGCGCGAGAAAGAACGAATAAAAAAGCAGCTGACCAACAACATAAACCACGAATTAAAGACCCCTATTTCTTCCATTCAGGTGTGTCTGGAAATACTGCTTGGACACAACAATCTCAGCGAGGAGAAACACAGGGAGTTTCTGCAACGCTGCATGGCCAACGCCGAACGGCTGAAGCATCTTCTCTCGGACGTTTCGCAGATCACCAGAATGGACGATGCCCCGGACTCTATCGCGAAAGAGCCTCTGGATCTGACTGAAATAATATCGGAAACGGTGAGCGACTGCGAGCCGTTGGCTATCAAGCATGAAATAGCCATTGTCAACGAAATCATGCGGCCTCTTCCCATTCAGGGCAACCGGCCCTTGCTCTCCTCCATCTTCAGAAATCTGATTGACAATGCCATCGCATATAGCGGCGGCACCCGGATAAAACTGCAACTTTTGAACAACGGCCCGGGCAAAACGGTCATATCCGTGTCCGACAACGGCTCTGGAGTGCCGCCGGAACATCTGTCGCACCTTTTCGAACGGTTCTACCGGATTGACACAGGCCGCTCACGCGCAGCCGGAGGAACCGGATTAGGGCTGTCAATCGTAAAAAATGCGGTGTCGCTACACAATGGGGCAATCACCGTTGACAATCAGATATCCGGTGGGCTGACATTCACAATAACATTCAGAAAGACAGATTCTACAAAATAAGAAAGACTGTATTAGGTGTTTGACGGAGGAGGGAGTTTTGAGACAGAACCCCCTCCTCGTTTTAATAAAAACAACATGTTTTGGAAATAAAAATGAAATGACTTGCCAGTAACTTTGCAGCGAATAAAAGTAAATCGCAATGAATCGATTGTTGTCAATCAAAAAAATCGCAGCCATCCTGTTATCTATAGTAACAACAACAGCGGCCAATGCCGGAATAATTACCGGACAAGTAACAGACAGTCTCACGAACGAAGCCTTGATTGGAGTGAGCATAATCGTCAAAGGAACCAATTTTGGAACAAACACAGATATTGACGGAAATTTCGAGTTGTCAATTCCTGATGGAACATATAATATAGAGGCCCGATATGTCGGATATAAAAGCATATCGAAGAAGCTGAAAGTCAAAGGGAACTGCCCCGAAACAAACTTCATTCTTCCGCCAGACAACAACATGCTGTCGGACGTGACTGTGACCGCACGAGTGAGACATGACAACGAGATATCCCAGATCCGTGAACAGAAACTGAGTCTGGTGGTCCAGACCGGCGTTTCCGCCCAACAGATCACCCGCACACAGGATAAAGACGCTTCGGAGGTTATCCGCCGCGTGCCGGGCATATCCATCATAGACGATAAATTCGTTATGGTTCGCGGCCTGTCGCAGAGATACAACAATGTATGGCTCAATGGAAGCGCGGTGCCCAGCTCAGAAGCGGATTCAAGGGCATTTTCATTTGATATAATCCCAAGTTCGCAGCTCGACAACATCGTCATAGTGAAAAGTCCCGCCCCCGAATATCCGGCGGATTTCACCGGCGGATTCGTGTTGGTCAATACGAAGCAACTGCCTGTCAACAATTCATTGGATCTATCGTTAGGCGTGGGCTTCAACACCAATACCCACTTCAACGATTTCCATTACTCCAAAGGCAGCCCCACCGATTTCCTTGGCTTTGACAACGGTTTCCGCAAGCCCGATGCGGGTATGAAAAATCCGCTCAACACCTATCCCGGCTCTGACAGAAAAATCAATCCTCTCGATAACGGACTCAACAACGACTGGCTAGTGCGCTCCAAGCGACCTCTCGGCGACCTGAAACTGAATGTCAGCTACAATCATCTATGGCGATTTGACGAGGGCAGATCCCTGGGAATGACCAGCGCGATAAACTATAGCAACTCCTATAAGACCATCACCAATATGGAGAATTCGCTCTACGGTCCTTACGATACAAGCAACGACAAGCCGGTCTTCTTGCGCAAAGCCAATGACAACCAATATTCCAACGATGTAAGGCTCGGTGCGCTTCTCAATCTTTCCTTTCAGCCATCAAACCCCTCTCACCTGTTTGAATGGAAAAACATCTTCAACCAGATAGGAAAGGACAGATATTCCACCCGAACAGGCTTCAATGCACAGCCTGACAACATTCAGGATGATGAATACTATTATTCTTCGCGAACCACATATAACACCCAGTTCACCGGCAAGCATGACTTCAACGGCCATATCATGAACTGGAGCGTAGGATATGCATACGCCAACCGCGATATGCCGGACCGCAGACTGATCGAACGGACCGACCGCACTGATGAACGCATGGGCATCTACCGCATCAGCCGCGAGTTCTCGAAACTTGACGAACACATCGCCTCGCTCGGTGCCAACTATGAAAAGGCGCTCTCCATAGGCCCGATCATACCGACAATAAAGGCAGGAATCTATGGCGAATATCGCACACGTGATTACCGGACCCGTCAATTTCAGTATGGCTGGGATCCCAACAACACACTTCCTAATGATTGGATTTTCAATGATGACGTAGCCGGATCCGTACTCATAGACGACAATTATGGGCCAGACAAGCTATATCTGTATGAAGAGGTTAACTATCTCAACAATTATAAGGGAAAACAGCAGCAGGCAGCAGGATATGCCGGATTCAATATTCCATGGAATGCGCTGAGCGTCTATGCCGGTATCCGCTATGAATATTGCAGTCAGACTTTGAGCTTGAACACACGCCAACACGTGGAAAGTTTCAAGGACACGGACTATGATTACAGCGACATCTTCCCTTCGGTGAATATCACCTACAAACTGAATGAAAAGAATCAGCTGCGTGCCGCCTACGGCCGCTCGATCAATCGCCCCGAATTCAGGGAGCTGTCGCCATCGGTGTTCTATGATTTCGACCTTGGAAGCAACGTCATGGGCTCCTATGATCTCAAGGCCGCCTACATCGATAATATCGATCTACGCTATGAATGGTATCCATCGGCGAAAGAACAGATCTCGGTAGCCGTATTCTACAAGCATTTCAGAAATCCCATTGAATGGACATATACCGTTGCCGGCGGCACTGACCTGATTTACTCTTTCCTCAACGCCGAAGGCGCAAACAACTACGGCGTGGAGCTTGACATCAGGAAAAGCCTCGACTTCATCGGCCTGCAAGATTTTTCTCTTTCATTCAACGGCGCCATCATCAAGAGTAAAGTGACCTTCGCTCCCGGAACAAACGATATCGACCGCCCCATGCAAGGCCAGTCGCCATATCTCATCAACACCGGTATCTTCTACAACAGTCAGGATAACGGTTGGAGCGCAGCCATACTCTATAACCGCATCGGCAAACGCATTATCGGTGTCGGTAACCGCTATGGCACAGCATCTGACGGATCGTCCAAAAATATCCCCAACTCGTATGAGATGCCACGCAACAACATAGACATCTCAGTCGGAAAGAAGTTCGGATCATGGGAAATAAAAGCTGCCGTCCGCGACCTTCTTGCAGAGAAATATCTGTTCCAGCAATTTGAGACAGTCAATATAAATGGCACTGAAAAGAAGATTTCGGAAACAACAAAAAGCTATAAACCGGGGATGAATTTAAATTTCTCCGTAAAATATTCATTCTAACACAAACAACTAACATAGTTTTTTAACACAATTACAACGTATGAAAAAAGAACTAAAAAAAGCCGGAAGGGTATTGCTTATGTTCTCCCTTCTCACAGCAGGCAGCATCGTAACGTCATGCTCCTCCGATGATCCCGCACCCGCAACACAAGATCCGGAAGTGGAATACCAAGGCAACGTGGCCTACAGCAAAGGTATTGTCTTCAATGGAGGAAAAGAGCTGGGCAACGGCACACAGAACTTCCACTTCACCGGTGATGTGACTCTTGAGAAAGGCACCTACCTGCTCAAAGGCTGGGTGTATGTAGATGCCGGAGCAAAACTGCGTATTCCCGCCGGCACAGTGATCAAAGGCGACAAGGATACAAAGGCAACACTCATTGTCGAGCCCGGCGGTTATGTTGAGATGAAGGGCACAAAGAATGAGCCTATCGTAATGACATCAGCCGAAGCTCCCGGCCAGCGTCGTCCCGGCGATTGGGGCGGCCTGATCATCTGCGGCAATGCTAAAAACAATCAGGGAACTCAACAAATCGAAGGAGGCCCGACCACCCAACACGGAGGAAACAACGACAGCGACAATTCAGGTATCTATCAGTATATCCGCATTGAATTCTCCGGCTTTCCTTTCGACAAAGACAAAGAGATCAACGGCCTGACCCTCGGTTCTGTCGGCAGCGGCACAACAATCGACCACATTCAGGTGTCTTACACCAATGATGACTCCTTTGAATGGTTCGGCGGTTCGGTCAACTGCCAGTATCTCGTAGCATACAAGGGCTGGGATGATGAATTTGACACAGACAATGGTTTCAGCGGCACAGTACAGTACTGCCTGTCGGTTCGCGACCCGCGCATTGCCGATACATCGCAGAGCAACGGATTTGAAAGCGACAATAACGCCAGCGGAGCTGAAACTACCCCATTCACCACCGCTAAATTCAAGAATGTCACTTTCATCGGACCGAAAACGAGCAAAAACAGCGATTTTGTCAACGATGAAAAATATATAGACGGAGGCACCATGAACCCCGGCAACGGATCGAAACCCGGTAAATTCCAAGCTGCCATGCAGATTCGCCGCGGTAGCAAACTCAGCGTTGAAAATGCTCTCGCAGTCGGTTATCCCATCGGGCTCATTATCGATGGCGAAAAAGGCAACACCGTCAAATATGCCAAAGCCGGCGAGTTGAACCTCAAGAATATAGTATTTGCCGGAATGGATATAGTGGGTAGCGACAAAAACAAAACATATAACGACTACCTCGTTGATTTCTCCACCGGCGTTCCTGGCGGCACCATAGATGAAAACTCCATTTCATACTCACACACATTCTTCAAAAGCGAACCCTCCAACAAGGTCATGGATGTAGCACAACTCAATCTTACTGACCCGGCAAATACAGGTCAGAACTATTGTCCTTCAACCACGATCTCAGACAATAAAGGCGGTTATGTAGGAGCATTCCGCGATGCTTCTGACAACTGGCTTGAAGGTTGGACCAACTTCGACCCGCAAAACACAGCATACTAAAATAGCATACCCCCGGACAGATCATACGGCAAATGAAACAATAATGCCGTATGATTTGTTATTTTTATATACTGCTAACTTATGAAAACAAAACTGACAATAGCACTTGTTGCCCATGATCATCGTAAAGCCGATATGGTTGACTGGGCAACTTTCAATGCCGAATATCTTTCAAAGCATCATCTGGTGTGCACCGGCACAACCGGCGGATTGATACGCAAGGCTCTAAAAGACTCCGGCATAAATGTTGACATAGAGTGTATGAATTCCGGGCCTATGGGTGGCGATGCCGAAATTGCAGCGAAGGTCGTCAGAAACGAAGTCGATCTTGCTGTCTTTCTCATCGATGACCTTAATGCGCAGCCACACGAGGCCGACATACAGATGTTGCTTCGGCAGTGCCGGCTCCATAATGTGCCCATTGCCTGCAACCGCATCAGCGCCGACCTGATAATATCAAGCAAGCTATGGGAAGATCCCGGCTACACGCCAATGGCACAAAGCTACATAAGATTCGATCGCGAATAAAAGTAAACCTCTGCAGGCAGAAGAAAGGACGCTGAAAATTCATTTGAGTTTCAGCGTCCTTGACTTGTTGCGGTCTTTAAA
>CAYTLU010000189.1:0-2556 GCA_964438665.1 uncultured Bacteroides sp. | reverse complement strand
TCCGAGGCAATGCCGAAGCGCAAATCCGCAAGTATCTGGTGGCGGAGAAGCGATACATCAAAGGCATTATCGGATTGCCGGCCAATCTTTTCTTTGGCACAGGCATTCCGGCATGTATTATCATCCTCGAAAAATCCGAGGACTTCAATCGCAAGGGTGTATTCATGATCGACGCGAAGTCCGGGTTTATGAAAGACGGCGCAAAGAACCGGTTGCGTGAACAGGATATTCGCCGCATTGTGGATGTATGGCAGAAACAGCGCGATGTCCCGCACTTCGCCCGCTTCGTCCCGATGGAAGAGATTGAACGCAATGATTACAACCTGAATATTCCGCGTTATATTTCAGCTCCGGACACCGAAATCTTGCAAGACATAGATGCCCATCTGCATGGAGGCCTGCCCGCCCATGATGTCGAACAACTCGCTGCGTATTGGCTGGTGTGCCCCTCTTTGCGCAATGATTTGTTCCGGCCGCACGACACCCGTGCCGGGTATTTCGCATTGAATTGCGAATCGGACGCGGTCCGCGATACGATTATGTCCAATGCCGATTTTCGCCGGCAGACCGAAATCTTTTATCGGAGCTATGCCGAGTGGTGCGACCGACATCGCGCGACTCTTTACTCCCTTGCCGCAGGACTTGCGCCGAAGCGTCTAATCGAAACGTTGAGCGATTCGCTGCTCGCAACTTTCAAACGCGACGAGTCGCTGGTCGATGCCTATGATGTGTATGACTGCCTGATGAACTATTGGAGCCAAACGATGCAGGACGACTGTTATCTGATTGCTGCGAACGGGTGGAAGGCGGAGCTGTATACACCGCAGCCGATGGCTAAAAAGAAAGATGCGAAGCCGAAGGAGAAGAAGGCTTCGACGCCGGAGGATGTAGCATGCGATTTGTTGCCCGTTTCGATTGTTGTCGACGAATATTTCGCGAAAGAAAAGCGGTTGATTTCGGCGTCCGAAGAGTTGTTGAGTGAAAAGGAAAACCAGCTGAACGAACTGCTCGAGGAACATGCCGAGGATGTGTTCGACGAAGACAACTTTGCGGATAACAAACTCACCGACAGCAACGTCAAAAAGCGAATCAAAGCACTTGACAAGGAATCGGATGCCGACGAAGTTGCCGTTTTGACGCAATACCTCCAATTGAAAGAGGACATTTCGCTGACGAAGAAAACTTTGAAGACCTTGAAATATAATCTGTTGACTGCTTTGGCTGTTAAATACGCCCGTCTGACGGAAGAGGATATCAAACGGTTGGTCATTGAAAAGAAATGGTTCGCTGCTCTTTCGGCCCGCCTCGACGGGGAAATGCAGCGCATCGGTCAACAGCTGACATCGAAAGTTTCGGCACTTGCCGAGCGCTATGCACAGACGCTTCCGGAAATCGATGCCGAAATCGCCGACCTCGAAGCCAAAGTCGCCGCGCACTTGAAACAAATGGGATTTTAAGAAATAAAACTATACGATGTATACGATACCTACCCTCCCGTTGGAGATCGACCTCGAAAGTAAGGCCGTATTGCGGCAGTTGAATCTGTCCAATAAAAAATTGGCCGAGTTGAAGGGTGTTGCATTGACCATTCCCAATGAAAGCATCCTAATCAATACGCTTATCTTGCAGGAAGCAAAGGAAAGCTCTGCTGTTGAAAATATCATTACTACGCATGACGATTTATATAAAGCAGATGCAGGGCTGACCGCCTTTGCAGTGTCGTCCTCAACAAAAGAAGTCGTATTGTATTCCGACGCCCTGAAACGAGGCTTCGATCGGATTCGTAATAATAAAATATTGTCATTAAGCCACATCAAAGAGATTCAAGAGGTATTGGAAAAGAATAAGGCGGGCTTCCGCAGGGTTCCGGGGACGAATCTACAAAACGCCCGAAAGGAGATTGTTTACGTTCCGCCTCAACGATTTGATGATATCCAGTGCCATATGGAAAATCTGGTTGCATACATCAATGACGATACGTTGAGCGATGTGGACCCGTTAATCAAGTTGGCGATCATTCATCATCAGTTCGAAAGCATCCACCCATTTTATGACGGTAATGGCCGAACCGGGCGAATTATTAATTCGTTGTTCTTGATATTGAAGGGTTTGTTGGATTTGCCTATTCTATATTTAAGCCGATACATTATCAAGAACAAGGCGGATTATTATCGTTTGATACAAGCTGTCCGCGACACGAATGAATGGGAGCAGTGGATTTTGTATATATTGAAAGGTGTTGAAGAAACTGCCGAAGAGACTATTATTCTCGTAAAGCAGATCAATATCCTGATGCAGGAATATAAAATAAAAATGAGAAAAGTGCTGGGGCGCCAATATAGTCATGAATTGTTAAACAACATATTCAAACACCCTTACACTAAAATAGAATTCGTAATGCGGGATCTTCATGTATCACGAGTTACGGCTACCAAATATTTGAATTTAATGGTTTCGAACAATATGCTCAATCGAATCAAAATGGGGAAAAGTAATTTTTATTTGAATCCGGAATTGACGCGGTTGTTTATTCATCATAGTGATAACAAAAATGTC
>CAYTLU010000188.1:0-2171 GCA_964438665.1 uncultured Bacteroides sp. | reverse complement strand
CCTGCCGTCGGGGGATGTTACGGTATTACGCACAGCGATTGCCGAGGCTTCGTTTGCAAATAGCATAACAATCGCAACAAGCACGCTTTTCATCATTTTTTCCATCGTTTCGCTCGTTTGATTAGTCTTAATTGTGTAGACGCGTTGGCTGAATTAAAATTCCAAATATTTACAAATGAAAAAGTCACACAATTTGCAGATAATTAGTAAATTAGTAGTATTCAAACTATTAACTGCCTTGCTCTGCGTATGCGCAATTTCATCACAAATTTCGTCAGAATCCTCGGAATCTGCAAGGATTTCGCCGCAAATCGTGTGAATGAACACGGAAATATTCCCCGATGTGGTGTGATGGTGCCCAAATTGTCCAACCTTGAAATCATAACTCTCGGCATAACGGCACCTATATGGGCTTACAAACGATTCCGCAAACGAATTGAGACCGTTTTCTCCCAATCAACGATAACTTTATGATGCTACGCAAAACAATCCTGCGGACTTTTCACCCGCATGGCTGGCAAAATCGTAGCAATGACTTTCATGCAATATGTCAATTTCGTTAATCATTGTTCAATCGGCCAAATAAAATATGCGCTTTTTTAATTCAACAAACGCGTTTATTAATGTTACAAGAGGACTGAATGATATCGTAGAATTTACCTATATTTGCAGACGTAATGAATTAAATGCAAATTTATGAGAAGCATAACTATTTAGTATAATTCCGCCAACGCGTATAGTATATCTCAAGGCATCACCAGAAAAGAAATTCACAGTACGTATGGTATACAAACCACGTAACTTAGTTGAAGCGATATACTTCAATGGAGAAAAACAAACTTTGGAATATCCTATGTTTGACATGAATATGTTAACTATTGATGGAGACACAAGACGATGAAAGGAATTGTACTTGCCGGAGGCTCCGGCACCCGATTGTATCCGATTACCAAAGGCGTATCGAAGCAGATGCTTCCGGTGTTTGACAAGCCTATGGTGTATTACCCGATTTCGACACTTATGCTTGCCGGAATCAGGGATATACTTATAATCTCTACTCCGACCGACTTGCCGGGGTTCAAACGTCTGCTTGGCGACGGCTCGGATTTTGGTGTCAAGTTCACTTATGCCGAGCAGCCTTCGCCCGATGGATTGGCTCAGGCGTTCATCATCGGCAAGGAGTTCATCGGCGATGATTCCGTCTGCCTCGTGCTCGGCGACAATATCTTCCACGGCGCAGGGTTCTCCGGTGTGTTGAAAGAAGCCGTCAAGACAGCCGAAATCGAGGGCAAGGCCACCGTGTTCGGCTACTGGGTGGATGGCCCGGAGCGTTACGGCGTGGCGGAATTCGACGAGGACGGCAACTGTCTCTCCATCGAGGAGAAGCCGGAGCATCCGAAGTCGAATTATGCCGTTGTCGGACTGTATTTCTACCCCAACAAGGTGGTAGATGTGGTTGCGCATATCAAACCGTCGGCTCGCGGTGAATTGGAAATAACTACCGTCAACCAGGAGTTTCTGAAGGACGGCGAACTGAAAGTTCAGACTTTGCCGCGCGGCTTTGCATGGTTAGATACCGGCACCCACGACTCTCTCGCCGAAGCCTCAATCTATGTCGAAGTACTTGAAAAACGACAGGGTCTGAAGATCGCCTGTCTCGAAGACATCGCCTACCGTCAGGGATGGATCAGCAAGGAGAAGATGATTGAACTTGCCAAGCCGATGCTTAAAAATCAATACGGCCAATACTTGATGAAAGTTGTAGAGGGGATCGAGCGCACCGGCAGTAAGAATCTTGACTGATATGAATCTTATAAAGTCTGATATAGAGGGCGTGGTAATCCTTGAACCGCGAGTTTTCACGGATGCCAGAGGCTGCTTCTTTGAGAGCTACAACAAGAAGGCGTTTGAGGAGCTTGTCGGCCCGGTAAATTTTGTTCAGGACAATGAATCCTGTTCCTCGCGCGGGGTGATGCGCGGACTGCATTTTCAGCGTCCGCCTCACGATCAGGCCAAATTAGTGCGCTGTATGCGCGGTTCGGTTCTTGATGTGGCCGTCGATATTCGCAAGGGTTCGCCGACATACGGCAGGCATGTCGCCGTTGAACTGACCGAGGAGAATCATCTGCTGTTCTTCGTGCCGCGGGGATTCGCCCACGGCTTCGCCGTAC
>CAYTLU010000187.1:0-1640 GCA_964438665.1 uncultured Bacteroides sp. | reverse complement strand
CCCTTGTCGCGAAGCCTCGGCAGCAAGTCCACCATCAACTTCTCCGCCCCGCCTGTCTGCAACGACGTTATCACATGCAGTATTTTCATCAATGAATGTTAAACCTTATAGACGTTGTATCTGTCAGTCGGATGATCTGACTGAATGATCTTGCCGGGATTGCCTACTACGATTGAGTTGTCGGGAACGTCGAAATTCACAAATGCCCCGGGAGCTATCATTACATAGTCTCCAACAGTCACCCCACCCACGACCAGTGCATTGGCACTAAGAATCACATTGTCACCGATAGTTGGCACTCCGGCTCTTTTGCCCGCAGCACTTCCTATCAACGCTCCTTGAGCTATGCTAAAATTACGTCCAATCTTGGCCGCAGGATTTACAACTATATTGCCGAAATGGCTAATTCGCAATCCTTCACCTATTTGAGTACCAATCGGTATCTGAATGCCCGTATGAAACATACACCATCTGTGCAGGATTTTCCAAAACAGTTTTGACAACGGATTACGAGCGGCAGAAGCTTTACGCCAACAATAAGTAAATTGAAAACCAGGAGTGAACAGAGTATACCTCAGTTTTGTTGAGAGAGACCGACTTTTCTCACCTTCATAACGATAGAGGTCTTTTTGTAATATATCAATCATCTGAAATTCATTTTAGCACCCGATATGACTTTCATGCGGATACGCACATACCATAGAAGTCCGAGCGGTGTAGCCAGTGCGGTCAGCATCTTTTGTGGCGATTCCTGGAGGAATCGTCGGTTGCCCGCTATTATGGAGCTTGCCACATAATGCACGCATGAGATGAATCTGCGTTTCAGCGTGGGCGCACACACCATCTCTGTCTTGCGAAAGAATGAAAAGCCTTTTGGATTGCGCCAATACTGCCGGTACATATTATAACTGGAACCGTCAAGTTGATACTCTACTACCACAAGTGGCTCGTTAAGCGTAAGGAGTTTATAGTCTTTATCTATCAGCATATACTTATATGCCAAACCAACGTATCGCTCACCCTCAAAAAGCGGATATTCCGGATAGCTATTGATGATGTCGGTGCGATAGACGAGTTTTTTGTCCCCCGAACCGCCGGCGGCGTAATAGCCCTGCAATGTACATTCCGCCATATCGTCCGGGAAGCGCGAACCGATAATTTTGCCATCTTCCGTTTGGTCAAGCCCTATAATCCCGGCATATTTATCAGAACCATGCTTCCCCCAAAATGTCACGATCTTTTCCACCGCATCATCGGGCATATAATCATCTGAGTCAATGCACGTATTCAATTCGGTTTTGATATTTCTGTATGCCGTATTGTGTGCGCCGTGCATCCCTTGATTCCCTTGATAGATATAGCGGATGGGAATCCTATTTTCGGCAATCCAACCCTCCACCAGCTCGCGAGTGTTGTCGGTAGAGCCGTCGTCGATTACGAGCCACTCGAAGTCCTTGCAGGTCTGCCTCACGAGGCTCTCGTAGGTGCGCCCTAGGGTATGCGCCCGATTATACGCCGGCGTGAATATTGTGAGAGTATTCATAAATATGGATAAATAAAATTCATAAATACTGTAAACAAGACATTACACATCAAAATCTTAGCAGCCATTATTCCTTGTCGATTTCCCCATATATTCA
>CAYTLU010000186.1:0-2752 GCA_964438665.1 uncultured Bacteroides sp. | reverse complement strand
AAAATAAGAATCAAGAATTAAAAATTATGCTCTAAGATTTTTGCGCATGCGCCAAAACGGCAGCCCGAACCGGCGGAAAACAGGCCGCCTGGAGAATCCTTGTTTTCCGGTTCTGACACGTGTTGTTTTCTCCTGTTGCTCCTTCTTCGCAGCCGTCAAATTTCCGAATCTCGCTATTTTTATTTGGCCAAACAAGCAGAAATCCCTACCTTTGTTCATTAAGATGATTCGCTGCACCCAAAAAAGTTGCAAAAACGGGGAACAGCCACCTAAGAGGCTCCCTGTCCGGCAACAAGAAGAGATGATGGCGTATCAGCCCGCAAAACATGAATACACGAGTTGGTTGAATTGAATTTTTAGGGATTTATCAATGTTTATTGCACGATTTGATCCTGCTTTTGCCTGTTAGGTCGAACTTTATCAATCATCGTCCGATCGGGTAAATTCAATATTCCCAAATCGAATTCAACCAACGGGTTATTTTTTTACCTTTGTATCGACAACGAGGAATAGTAGCAACAATGAACTGTTATTACAAAGACGATATCAATGATTTTCTCATCAAGGATGCAGATGCAATCCTTGGGTCGTTGGCCTGCAAAGGCGGCAATGATCCCAGACAAATGGATGCATGGCGAGAGGAAATCTCCATTATGCGTGATGTCCTATATCCCTATCGCAATGAAGAGGCGGAGGTTCTGTTTGAATATACGATTCCTCGTCTCGCCAAACGTATAGATGTTGTTCTGCTGCTCAAGGGTCTTATCTTTACATTAGAGTTCAAAGTTGGCGAAAAGACGTTTTTGCGGGCTGATAGCGAACAAGTCATGGACTATGCGCTCGACTTGAAAAATTTTCACAAAGAGAGCCATCACCGTACTATCGTTCCGATACTTATTGCGACCGAGGCATTAGAGAAGTCGATAGACCTAAGGATGTCGGTCTACGATGACCACATTTATTATCCCCTTTTAGTTGGGGCAAATGGTCTTGGGCAAATTATAGCAGATGTTATCAAGCGCGAGGAAAATAACTCGTTTACTTGCGAAGATATCGACCGTTGGCATAAAAGCCGTTATGAGCCTACTCCAACCATTATTGAGGCAGCAAGTGCGCTTTACCTCAATCATACGGTCGAGGAGATAACCCGCAGTGATGCATCGGGTGAGTCGTTGCGCAACACCACGAATTATTTGCTTGATGTGATAGAACATTGCCGTCAGAACAAGCAAAAAAGCATCTGCTTTGTTACGGGTGTCCCCGGTGCAGGCAAAACACTGGTTGGTCTGAATGTCGATATCGAGCAATCGAAGCGACGCCAGGAGGATATGGCTGTATATCTTTCCGGTAATGGTCCGTTAGTCAAGGTGCTGACCGCGGCACTTGCCAAAGATAAGGCCGAGCGTGAAAACTGCAAACGAAGCGACGCCAAACGTGAGGTAAGTCGTTTTATACAAGAAATATACAATTACCGAGAACAGATGCTCGGTAAAATCAAATTGCCGATTCAGGGCGGCAAATTGGAGATCGACGAAAACCTGTCGTTGGCCGAAAAACAGGCCGGCCATGCAGAGATTGAGCACATTGCTATTTTTGATGAGGCCCAGCGTTCGTGGGATCATAAGAAGTTAGCTGATTGGCTGGCTCGTGGCGGTAGTTATGGCAACAAAAAGAAAGTGCCGGACTTCCCCGTTTCGGAAGCGGAATTTTTGATCTGGTCGTTGAATCTTCGCCGAGATTGGGCGGTTATCATTTGTCTTGTTGGTGGAGGGCAAGAGATTCATACCGGAGAGGCGGGCATCGGCGAATGGTTGCGGGCAATCAATGAGGCTTTCCCCGACTGGCATATTTATGTCTCTGATCGCCTCGAAGATAAAGAGTACGCTGAAGGCAATGTCTGTGGGTTGTTATCTGCAAATCCCCACGTTGTGTATGAGTCCAGCCTGCATCTGTCGGCATCTATGCGCTCGTTCAGAGCAGAAAAACTTTCGCTGTTCGTACATAAGTTGCTTGATTTGGATGCCGCAGGCGCTCGCGCCATTTATAACGAAATCAAAGAAAACTATCCGATTGTTCTCACACGCGACCACCAAACAGCCAAACAGTGGCTCAAAAACAGGGCTCGCGGGTCAGAGCGATATGGTATGATTGTCTCTTCGCGTGCCGAAAGACTTCGACCGCTGGCCATTGATGTCAAACGAAAGATTGATGTAGAACGCTGGTTTCTTGAAGACAAAAAGGATTTACAATCGTCGTTCTTCCTGGAAGATGTGGCTACAGAATTTGATATTCAAGGACTGGAGTTGGATTGGACCTGTGTTGCATGGGATGGAGATTTGCGTTATTTTGATGGATCATGGGATTATTACAAATTCTCCCGCAACAGATGGATGCACAACAATCAAGAAATGAATCGGGCTTATCAACTCAATGCCTATCGCGTACTGCTAACTCGGGCTCGTCAAGGAATGGTTCTGTTAGTGCCTTACGGAGACACAGAAGATGAAACCCGTAACCCAAGTATCTATAACGGCACATTCGAATATTTGAAATCCATTGGGATGGAGGTGATATAACTTGTTGGCAGATTTGCCCTTACATTTAATACACCGCCATTCCGCATTCAGGACAGGGATATCCCTGCCGTTAGCGTATCCAGATACGAAACCTCGTATGTCGCTTTTTTCCTGCAAGAGCGGCGAATCGGTCACCTGCAGGTTAAATTCAACAACGGCTTCCTGGAGAGAGGCAA
>CAYTLU010000185.1:0-11186 GCA_964438665.1 uncultured Bacteroides sp. | reverse complement strand
CATCATCATAACACATTGGGCGTGATTCGCGCTTTGGGTCGCAAAGGCATTTGTCCGATTGTGATTATGACCAACCGAAGTAAAGATCCTTACATTCTGCGCAGCAGATATATAGGAGAGATTATTGAAATGGACGATAGCGACGATGTAGTGCCTTATTTGCTTAAGCGATTCGACGCTGAGACAGAAAGAGCTGTGTTGATTGCGTGCCATGATCGAATCTCGGAAATTCTTGATCAGAACAGAAGCGAGTTGTCCAAGTGGTTTCATGTACCAGGAACTCCCGACCGACGTTTAAAACGCTTAGTAAATAAAACCGAAATGTCAGGATTGGCCGCTCAAATTGGATTGAACATTCCCTATAGCGTAACAACAGCAAATAATCTTGATTTCAATGAGTTGCCTTACCCTGTCATTACAAAACCATCAGCCAGTAAAGATGGTACTAAAAGAGATATTACAATTTGCCGTTCTCCGCAGGATCTTAAACATTTCCTTGAAAGTAGGAAGAATAGGAACTTTCAAATTCAAAAATTTGTCGAGAAATCGTTTGAGTTCCAACTTATAGGGTGTTCATTCAATTGTGGCAATGAAATAGTTATTCCCGGCGTATCAAAACTTATTCGAACGGGTTTAGGCTCAAATACCGGCTTTTTGGAATACACGAGATTGACACCGGATTTTGACGAAACAACTGAAAAGGCAAAAGCCTTTATTCGGGCAACCGGATATTCAGGCTTATTTAGCGTTGAGTTCCTGCGCGGACAAGATGGGAAAGACTATTTTATGGAGATGAATTTCCGCAACGACGGCAACGCCATCTGCACAACTAACGCCGGGGCTAATCTTCCTTATTTTTGGGTTCAACGTTGCAGAGAAATGAACACTCAAGTCCCCGAAATAGACCATACGGAATATGTAATGCCCGAATATAACGAGATAAGTATGTGGTATGGCGGACTTATTTCAACGAGACAGTTCTGTGCTGATCTTCGAAAAGCCACTTCGTATATGGAGTATGCGGTTGACGATCCTGCACCCACACATGGTCGTCGCGATTTTAAGGTTCGTTTGCTGAAATCTGCCATAAAGTATCCTGTTTGCCGTCTGGCCAAATTCTTAAAATTGAGATGAAAACTGTAAGGCATTACCTGTCGGCAGCCTCGACGATACTGAGACAACAGATAGCCCAACACAGGGACAAAAGTTTTGGAGTGCGCAAAATTCTGATATTTGAGTCAGACGATTGGGGCTCGATACGTGTGCCATCCAAGGCAGTGCACGATCAGCTCATTGAGTTGGGTTATGCGCTCGACTCACGTCCCTACGAGCGTTTCGACGGCCTCGAGAGCGATAGCGATGTACGAGAGCTTTCCGAATTGTTGTGTTCATTTCGCGACCGGCATGGCAACCACCCAATTTTCACACTAAACTACCTTTCAGCCAATCCCGACTTTGACCAAATTGAAGAGTCGAACTTTCGGGAGTACCATTGGCAGCCTATTGACAAAACTTATACCGACTACGATGGATCGGCCAATGTGATAGATACAGTAAAGTTTGGCGTTGGTAAGGGTTGCTTCGCTTTAGGGTTTCATGGACGCGAACATTTTGCCACTCACCAGTGGCTCAACGAGCTAAATAGAGGGGGGGCACACTTACAGCTTTTAAATATAGAATGTGCGGAATTTTCCCTAAGGATAACCCTGCCAAAGGCAACAAATTTATGGTGGCGATGAATACCGATGAACATTATCTGGATAAATCACTTAAGGAGGGCCTTTCAGAGTTCTCGCGAATTTGGGACGAACAAGTCGCAACATTCATTGCGCCGTGCTATACATGGCCTCGTACAATCGAGCCATTTTTAAGCGATTGTGGCATCCGGGTGATCCAAGGCTCGCGTTTCCAGCGACTACCAAGCAGTAGCAAACGTATTGCCCATCATATTGGACAGCGTAACAACTTGGGTATGGTTTACACTGTGCGCAATTGTGCATTTGAACCAGCCACGACCACTTCCGGAGTTGATGTAGTTGAAAAAACTATGGTTGAAATAAGAAGGGCTTTTCGCAGAGGTATTCCAGCCATAGTAAGTACACACCGAATTAATTACACCAGCCGACTCTCGACCGATAACGCTCATCGCTCCAGAGAATTATTAAAGAATTTATTGTCGAGAGTTTTAACGGAATTCCCCGACGTGGAATTTTCCACCGGAACAAAAATATTTTTGAAATGAAGATTGCGATATTTAGTCGGAAAGGCAGTTTTAGCGACGGATGGGTGGAGTATTGCCGGCAAAACAATATCCCCTTTGTTGAGCTTTCGCCCTATGATAGCGATATAATGGCTAAGACTGCCGACTGTGATGCAGTAATGTGGCATCATCATCATAGTAACGAAAAAGACCGCGTTTTTGCAAGGCAGCTCCTATATTCTTTGGAGCAGAGTGGCAAGGTTGTTTTCCCTAACTTCAATACCGGCTGGCATTTCGATGATAAGTTAGGGCAGAAATATCTTCTTGAAGGAGTTAATGCTCCATTAGTACCATCATACGCATTTTTCGACAAGCAATCGGCTTTGCGTTGGGCAGAAACGACTGATTATCCGAAAGTATTTAAACTTCGCGGTGGTGCCGGAAGTAGTAACGTCAGGTTAGTGCGAACAAAAAAGGAAGCCATAAAACTGATCAATCGTTGCTTCGGCAGAGGATTTAAAGGGCTGGAATATTGGAAGACACTCGGATATCAATGGGAGAAATATCGCTCAAAACGGATTTCTTTGCGAAATATGATTAATTTCGCAATTGTAATGACACGAGATTATCTCTTCAAAGTTAATAATCGCGAACATGGATATGCATATTTTCAAGACTTCATTCCTAACAACACTTTCGACATTCGAGTAATCGTGATTGGCGATAAGGCTTTTGCCATAACACGTTTATGTCGAGCAGGTGACTTCAGGGCATCCGGGAGTGGTTTGCTGAAATATTCAAAATCGGGAATAGAATCTAAATATATTAAGATTGCGTTTATTACAGCTGGAAAACTGAAGAGCCAGTGTGTTGCCTTTGATTTTGTGGCAGATGGAAACGGAACTCCATTGATTGTTGAAATTGGCTATGGTTATACTGCTAAAGCATATAATAAATGCGAGGGTTATTGGACTTCCGATATGGTGTGGCACGATGGCAAAGGTTTCGATTTTTGCGGATGGATGGTTGAAGATCTCAAAAAGCGAGTTGAAGGTCGTGAAAAATAAAATCCTATTTTGGGACAGCACGGTTTCAGACATGAAATCCGGACGGAAATTCGGTGGCATTGCCGTGCAATTGAATTTCTGGATGCAAATATTTCAAAAGAACGGCTGGGAAATTCATACCCTTGCGGAGTCGAAATCATATATTGAAGATAATGTCAACTATCACCATGTCCGCCACATTAAGTCTATAGAGATAGCGTGGGAATGGATAAATATTTACCGTATAGTTGGCAAGGTGCGTCCACAGCTGATAATTTTTCGCGGCGCACGCCGTTTGCTTTATCCGCTGTCGGTGATTGGACACTGGTTTGATGCCAAAGTCGTTATGCAAGGTGCCAGTGATGTGAATTTCGAGCCAGGTAAAGCATCTGTCGGTAACAGACTTAATCGCCGGTTGTATGAGAATGCTCTACAAAAAATTGACTATATTGTTTGTCAGAACGAATTTCAAGCAAAGACCCTAAATGACAATTTCAATCGAGATTCGCTGATTATCCCCAATATTTGGGGAGAGATGTTACAAATTGACAATTACAATTTCCAACATACCGATGTTGTTTGGATAGGTAATTTTCGAAGGCTAAAGAGGCCTAAGTGGTTCTTTGACGCAGCTCGCGCTTTGCCCAACATAAGGTTTACGATGGCCGGAGGTGCCGCAGATGCCGATTATTATAAAAGGCTGGTAAAAGAAGCCGATTCAATCCCAAATCTTGATTTTCTTGGGCAAATATCAATCGAAGAATCAAGTACCTTAATAAGTAAGGCTAAGATTTTAGTATGCTCGTCGGAGTATGAGGGTTTCCCAAACACGTTCCTTCAAGCATGGGCGGCGGGCGTACCTGTGGTCTCAACTGTCGACCCTAATAATCTTATTGCTACAAACAATCTTGGCCTGACGGCTGATAGTTCAGAATCTATGACAAATGAGATTGCACGTCTACTTAACGACACGTCATTGTATAATATGATGCAGCAATCTATTAACAATTATTTTGCGGCTCATCATTCATCGCAAATGTGCTATGATGAACTGATGAATTATATCTCGAAAAATGAGTAAAATTCTTTGCTTGATTGATAGCCTCGGGGCAGGTGGTGCTGAGCGGCAGTTGGCTTATCTCGCCACGTTGCTTAAAGCTGATGGACATGATGTTATGTTTGTTGCTTTTACGCGTCAACATAAGTTTTATGAGCCGTTTCTGCGGGATGGAGGTGTTATTCCAGTATATAATTCCCCAGGAGTGAATCGTTTCCGCCGCATATGGGAGATAGCCAAGATAGTACGCGAATTCAAGCCGAACCTTACTGTTGCATATAAGGACGGAGTGTGCATGTCGGCCATTTTAGCCAAATTATTCGGGAATTACAACTTGGCAGTATCCGAACGAAGCAATACACCCGACTTAAGCCACTTGCAACGGTTGAAGGTTTATCTCTTCCGGTATGCCGACCACATTGTGCCCAATAGCTATGCGCAGGCTGCCAACTTACGCCGGTTCTCGCCCCATCTTGCTTCTAAGATTAAAGTGATTGTCAACACAGTTGATACCGACGTTTTCCATCCTAGCAAAGAAAAAATTGACAGCGAAATCATAGAGATTCTCACTACCGCGCGAGTTAAGCGAATAAAAAATATAATCAATTATCTGCGAGCTATTGCCATAATAAAGGATAATGGCATAAAATGTCACTTCAACTGGTATGGCAAGACAGATGCCGGTGATACGTTTCCCGACGAGGTTCAAGAAGAGATTAAACGCCTTGATATAGGCGATTATGTAACATTCTACCCTGCCACAAACAATGTGGCAAATGTGTACCGCCGTTCCAACATATTTTGCCTACCGTCGCTTATCGAGGGCTTTCCGAATGCGATTTGCGAGGCGATGGCCAGTGGGCTTCCTGTTGTTTGTAGCAACGTGTGCGATAATCCGAATATCGTGGAGTTTGGAATTAATGGTTTCTTATTCAATCCTGAAAGTCCTGAGGATATCGCCGGGAAACTCATTGCAATGATTCAAATGCCTGAATCTGAGAAAAAAGCAATAGCCAATTGCAATCGGAACAAAATCACAAGAATGTGCTCTCCGCGGGCGTTTGTTGACGCCTACCTAAGTCTTATCAAATGTAATGCCGCTTCACGGTAAAAAGCTTATAGTTTCTATTGCTACCCTCGGCTGCGGAGGAGCTGAGAGGGTTTTGTCGTTGCTTTCCCCAGCATTGGGCGACAATTATGACGAAGTCGAAATAGTGATGTGGAAGCATGCTCCGCAATTCTATAAAATAGACCCACGCATAAAAGTCATAGATATTGAACAGACAATCGGTAATAGGAATGAGTTCAAGAAAATGAGATGGTTTCGCTGCCATGTTTCTCAATGCGAAGATCTCACGATACTCTCTTTCCTTTATCCATACAGTATACGAGTCTTGATTTCTTTGATTGGGAAGAAAGTTCCGGTAATTGCAGCTGAACGGCGTGACGGTTCAAAAATATTAGGTGGTTGCATAGGTATGTTCCTTCGGGATTTGCTATATCGACGCGCTGACAAGATTTTTCTTCAGACAGAGTCAAACCGAAAAAACTATCACTCTTGGCTATCTGGCAAGATTGAGGTTATTCCTAATCCAATTATTTTTAGCCCAGAAAAGATCGGATGCGCTCTTATTTCACCAAAAACAAACACGATTGTAAGTGTTGGCCGTCTGACAGCAATCAAAAATCAAAAACTTTTGATTTCAGCCTTTAAGGAGTTCTATAAGTCTCACCCCACTTTCTCTTTAGTCATTTATGGTGAAGGGGATATGCGTAGCGAACTGGAAGAGTATATTTCCGCATTGGGACTTGACAAAGTTGTCATGATGCCTGGAGCAACCGCCGATGTCCACAAACGTATTTCGAGCGCGAAAGCATTTGTCCTTTCATCCGACTCTGAAGGTATGCCAAACGCCTTGCTCGAAGCAATGGCTTTGGGACTGCCATGCATATCCACCAAAGTTTTTGGGGCTGTAGACTTAATTGGTAATAATAAAAATGGTGTTCTCGTCGACATTGGAGACCAAAAGGCTATTACCGACGCTCTTATCCGAATAGCTGATGATATGCCCTTTGCTCACTCTCTCGGAGAAAATGCGTCTAAAATATACAATATGCTTAATTTGAATAAAATATCCCATGAATGGATAGATAAAATGGGGGGGGGTAATACATTAGTATACAATGAATTACATCGACACAATGCAGAGTCAACAGTATTTCGCATGTCTAACTGCCGTCTGGCGGCTTAAAACCGAAAGACATGCGAATACTCGAAATCATAAATCAAATGAACCGCGGCGGAGGTGCCGAAAAGTTCGTACTTGATTTGTCTATCGCTTTATCGACAAATTCAGGTGCCGAAGTTGATGTTGTAAGCATTGCACCACCGCTCAATAACGATTTCACCAATCAACTTAATGCATACGGTATCACCCATCGGTCTATTGGCAAGCGGCTCAAAGACATAAGCAATATATTCACAACTGCAAAAGCAATAAGACTCGGAAATTATGACGCGGTTCATGTACACCTTTTTCCGGCACTCTATATCGTAGGTTTGGCAAAAATGTTTGGACTTCTAAATAATACAAAGATATATTATACCGAGCATTCAACCACCAATCGCCGACGTAACAATAAGTTGCTACAGCTATTTGACAAGATAATTTATCGGCAATATGGAGGTATTATCGCTATTTCTAACAAAGTTAAAGCAAATCTTTCAAAGCATCTGAATTTCAGTGATATTTCTATAATAAACAACGGAATAAATCTAAACATAATCAAATCAACCGAACCGGCAAATCTTCACTCAGAATTAGGCATACCCGGCGATGCTTGCGTCGTAACTATGGTAGGGCGGTTTATTATAGGGAAGGATTACGACACTCTACTATCGACGCTTGAGAAATTGCCCGAAAAATTTCATATAGTATGCGTTGGCGATGGCCCTACCCGTCAATCGGTTGAAAATACATTTATTACGAAAAAATACGCTAAGAATATTCATTTTCTTGGACTTCGCAGCGATGTAATTGCCATACTCAAAGCATCTGACATTACAGTACTATCAACCGAGCACGAAGGATTCAGCATTTCAATGCTCGAATCGATGGCATGTGGGAAGCCATTTGTGGCTTCTGCTGTTCCGGGCGTAAAGGATTTAGTAGGGGGTATCGCTGAGCTATTCGAATACAAGAATGTTGACCAACTATCTAATATTTTGTTACAGCTTAGCTCTGATAATGACCATTACCAAGCAGTTGCCGAACGCTGCCACAACTTTGCATCACGCTTTGATATAAACCAGATAGCTTCTATCTATCTGACAGAATTTCAAAAATAACAACCATGTCATTTACATCTTTTACCTTTTTGGCATTTCTTGCAATTGTTATAATTCTGAATTACTGCCTACCACAGAAATACCGATGGCTTCTACTTTTGGCTGCATCATATTATTTCTATCTCAATTGGCAGCCCATATATGCTTTGCTGTTATTGTCTACGACCGCAATAACATATATGTCTGCAATATATATGTCAAAACCGGCACGTACGCAACACCAAAGAAAGCTAATATGTATTGCAGGTTCTGTTTTGTCGTTAGGAGCTCTCATATTATTTAAATACTATAGTTTCGTAACGTCAAACATTGAACTTTTACTCAATAAGCTGAACATTGCCATATCCTTGCCACAAATGAAGATGCTTCTACCGATTGGCATTTCGTTCTATACATTTTCAGCCATTGGTTATCTGATAGATATTTATAGGCGAAAATACGCCCCCGAACGCAATTTCGGCATATTTTGTCTTTTCATATCATTCTTTGCACAAATCACATCAGGTCCTATCCCGCGTGGCGACCAACTCATGCCCCAGTTGCGGCGGCCTGAAAATCTCTCTTATGATAACATTATACACGGTTTCCGCACCATGCTATGGGGATTTTTCATGAAATTATGTGTGGCTGATCGCCTATCGGTATACGTAGATACCATTTATGGCAATATCGGCAGCCATAATGGAGGTTCTATACTTTTGGCCTCGATATTATACTCCATTCAGATATACTGCGACTTTGCGGGCTATTCTTTCATTGCGATCGGTGCAGCACGGATGTTAGGCCTGCGCTTGATGGATAATTTTCGTCGGCCTTATCTGGCTAAAAATGTCAAGGACTTTTGGAGTCGCTGGCATATTTCACTCTCTACATGGTTTCGCGACTATGTATATATTCTGCTGGGAGGTAATAGGGTATCTAAAACACGGCACAAAGTCAACCTTTTGGTTACATTTTTAATCAGCGGTCTGTGGCATGGAGCAGCATGGAACTTCATTCTTTGGGGAGGCTTGCATGGAGTCGGCCAAATAGCAGAAAAATCAGGGACACAACATAAGCTCTGCCCCCCCCCATTTGTTAAAATATTTTTAACATTTACTTTCGTTTCAGTTTGCTGGATGTTTTTTCGCCTACAATCAGTAAACGATGTGATGGCGGGTATGGAAAAAATCATTTTCGACTTTGGAGTCCCATTTATAGATAGCGTGCTTTTCTATGGCATTCTTACTCTTCTAATAGTAATTATAAAAGACTTAATTGACGAATACTTCCCAAAAGTTAAGCTATTAAATTCTGATAACTTCTGGATTAGCAACATCGCAACGGGGCTATTCGCTGCCCTGATTATTCTGTTTGGTTCGTTTGGCAACGGTTCATTTATCTATTTTCAATTTTAGAGCATGAAGATATTAGTAGAAATAATAGCTGCATTTGCCTTAATATTTGGCTCACTGTTTTGTGCCGATTTATCTTTTGGCAAAATAGCCGACACGGTTTTCCTGTCAAAGCCAAATTCAAAACAACAATACGCAATGACAGCTACTGATGATTCAAAAATAGTTTTCGTAGGTTCATCACGCGCCCATCGCCACTATGATGCTCCCTTTGTGACGGATTCGTTAGGTATTCCAGCTATCAATCTTGGAGAAGACGGCCGCGGTATATCTTATCAATATCCCCTACTTGCCGGATATCTGAATAATAATAACCCCGACATAATAGTTCTGGAAATATCACCGGCAATCGATGGAAAGTGGAATGAACGAATTTCTATGCTATATCCATTGGCAAACAACTGTGCAGAAATACCCCGCACGGCCAGTTTAATCGATCCAAATAATCAGTATTATCTTCTTTCTTCTCTATATCGTTATAACTCCAATTTACTAAATGAGTTTCGTAACTACTGGCATCCATTCGACGCGACCAAATCTCGTGGCTTCGACCCGGTCGCAGTTAAGAAAGCTCCCAAAGGTACATTTGCCCCCACCACACGCACTTATCTCGACTCCACTGACCCGACCGAATTGCAAATCCTTGAGAACTTAATCGAATTGTGTCAATCAAAACATATAAAACTCGTAGGTGTAATTTCTCCAATATATGCCGATGTGCGACGCCGACACGACATAGACTCTGTATTTGCCTCGCACTATGTGCCATTAATTGATAATATAAATTATCGTCAGAATCTTGCACCCGAAGAATACTTCAAAGACCAAACACATTTGAATATTCGAGGCGCACGAGAATACACAAAATACGTAATGCGACAACTGACCGATAGCATAAAAGTTGAATTTTAACGATATTCTAAATTATAATGCATATTGTAATAATTACAAGTTCAGCACAAGCCTTGTTTGGACTTCGCAAAGAACTAGTTGAATCATGGATTGCTGATGGTCATAAAGTAACGGCCAATAGGTGAACTGAATGAACTGACTTTTGGCCCGAAATGCATTGCATCCGGATTTGACTACCGGCAAGTGGCAGAATATCATTCCGCTTATTGAGCGTTTCCCCGAGACGTTCGAGATGCTCGTTGGCGACATCCGCAATTTGGACGACTGCCGCAAGGCGGTCGAGGACGTCGAATATGTTTTCCACGAGGCGGCGCTCGGTTCGGTGCCGCGCTCAATCAACGACCCGATTACGACAAACGATGTCAACATTGGCGGCTTCCTCAATATGCTTGTCGCCGCTCGCGATGCCGGCGTCAAGCGCTTCATCTTCGCCGCCTCCTCGTCGACCTACGGCGACTCGAAGTCGCTGCCCAAGGTCGAGGACGTTATTGGTAAGCCACTGTCGCCTTACGCCATAACAAAGTATGTCGATGAACTTTATGCCGATGTGTTTGCTCGCACCTACGGCACGGAGTACATCGGTCTGCGCTATTTCAACGTATTCGGTCGTCGTCAAGACCCACACGGAGCATACGCCGCCGTTATTCCGCTGTTCGTCAAGAAATTTATGAACCATGAAGCGCCGAACATAAACGGCGATGGCGAATACAGCCGCGACTTTACCTACATCGACAACGTGATACAAATGAATATGTTGGCGATGACAACGACAAATCCCGAAGCGGTCAACCAAATCTATAACACCGCTTTCGGCGAGCGCACCACGCTCAATCAGCTTGTGGGCTTCCTGCGCGAGTTCCTCGGTGCAAAGGATGACGCTATCAAAGCCATTGAGCCGACGCACGGCCCGAACCGCGCCGGTGATATTCCCCACTCATTGGCCTGCATCGACAAGGCCAAACGTTTGCTTGGCTATACGCCCAAGTTCTCGATGAGAGACGGCCTTAAGGAGGCTGTAAACTGGTATTGGGATAATCTATAAATAATCACACAATTATAATGGAAAAAGAGATTAAAATCTGCGTAATTGGGCTCGGATACGTAGGACTGCCGCTTGCGCGCCTGTTTTCGACAAAATACCCCACCGTGGGCTTCGATATGAACGCCAAACGTTGCGAAGCCCTTATGGCCGGACACGATGCTACGCTCGAAGTGAGTGACGACCTGC
>CAYTLU010000184.1:0-2912 GCA_964438665.1 uncultured Bacteroides sp. | reverse complement strand
GAAAGTCCTTACCGCGCCATTGCTGAGAAACTTTACAGAGTTTTCGAATAGTTTCCCCGTCTGGGTTTCGAGGTCTTCACGGTCAACGATGATTAGCACGGTCGGGCTGCCGACTTTATCCTTGCAGCGGAGAGCAAGCTGGCGAGCGAGGAAAAGCATGGTGTAGGTCTTGCCACACCCGGTAGCTCCGAAATAGGTGCCGCCCTTGCCATCGCCGCCATGCGAGCGGAGATGTTGCATTATGTTGTCACGAAGCCTTCGTGTGGCGAAAAACTGCGGATAGCGGCACACCACTTCTATTTCTTTCCCCTCATCAGCCTTTTGCATGGCATATTTCTTATCGGGGAAATAAATGAAGTCGCGGATAATGCTTACAATACGCTTGGGCGCAAGTGCGCCTTTAATCAAGGAGCGCAGTTGCTCCACTCCCTTTGCGGGCTTATCCTCGTTGTTTACTTTCTTCCATGCGTAGAAAAACTCGTAGTCGGCAAACACGTTGCCGATACGCGAGTTAGAGCCGTCTGAAATAATTGCGAGCGAGCAGTATTTCAGCAGGGTCATGATGTCCCGGCGATAACGCACGGTGATTTGCGAATGGGCATCGCGGATGGTGGCATTTTCGTCTGTCGGATTTTTCAATTCGAGGATAGCCACCGGGATGCCATTGATGAAAAGCATCACATCGGGTATTCGGGTTTCCTGCCCTTGATGCATCTCGAACTGATTGACCACACGAAATATATTGTTGTCCCAATGTTCGAAGTCGATATAGTCGAAATGGAACGCTCTTTTGCGCCCGTCCGGATATGAAAAGTCGAAGCCATCGCGATAGAGTTCAACCGTGCTGAAAGTAGCTTCGTAGTCGGTAACGCCGCCGATATTACGCAAACGGGCAATGATGCTGTTTGTTTCATCATCGGTAAGTTCTCGGTTGGTATAGCGGTACTTGATAAAGTCTCGCAAATCGTCCTCGATAAGGGCTTCATCCACTCGTCGGTTGTGAACTTGTTCGCCATGGGTGTATTGCCAATCCTCGGCTTGGAGCAGTTCTACTACCGCCTTTTCATATTCGCTTTCGTAATATTTTCCGTTTCGTGGCATAGGCTATGAATGTATGATGTACTGCATCAAGGCAGGACAGATTGCTTTAAGTTGTTGTGTTGCTTCCTCGGCAATTTTCTTGGCTCGTCGGGCGCAATGGTAAATATCTACAATAGCTCGCTGGACTTCAATAGAGGGCTTCGGGATTTTCATCGTTATAAACTCTTTCCATGCGAACACCTCTGTAGAAGACCCCCATGAACGGAAACAAGCTTCTCTATCCCATTCAGACCGACAAAACCATAGATATAGGAAAGTCGGATTAAAGCTATTATTGCCGATTATTTTGAATGATATATTATTCCAACTTATTAGAAACGGAGCTGAATTTTGATTCAATCCAAGACCAATTTTTGCCCCATGAGTGCGAGGATTATATATGAATTGCCCCGGATAAACGACCTTAAATTTAGATATATCTGTATCACTAATTCTTGCTTTAGTAGGAATAACCTCTTTTGTGATAGTCATTCCCATCACAGAATCCGTACCTAATCCGATATTTGAATTTAGAATATTTGTTTGTTCTATATACTCGCCAAGAGCAACCATAGGTGCAGAATGCTTCAATTCATCCATCTTGGCCTGGCAGATGTCGAGGAGTGGTTGCGCGATGGCTTCATTTTCCTCTTTAAGGCGGCGAAGCCCTTGCCAAATATCCACTATTTCCTGCTGACGCTCCACATCCGGCTCTCCGTTCTTATAGGGTATAGGAATTTTAATGTCAAGGAAACGGGGCCAATCAAGATTAGACCGAACACTTGAGTCACTGATGAACCAACCATAGCGGTCAGATTCAGAACGATCAAACCATATAAACAGGTATTCAGGAACGATCTTTTTATTGTGATTGACGATAAAAGTTGTATATGCAGGAGACACTAAGACCGTTTCTGGATTAGTTGATAGAACAATACGAATGCAAACATCTCGTCCGGTTTGCATACCGCTAAAAACAAATGTGCCTTTATCCACTAATTTATACTTAGATAAGTTTACCCCATCTAAATTTGCCACCGTTGGCATCATTTGCTTATCCTTATTCAATCCCATAACAGGAAAGGTGAGATTCCTTTTGTTCGTTTCATCTAAAACGACAATGAAATCGCCAAGTCGAATCCATCGTATTTCCTTACTCTGCGTCATGGCCATTTGTATTTTCCTTAAGGTAATAAATAGCTTTTTGACGCTCTATTTCGGCGAGGAGCTGTTCGGACGTAGGCATATACAGCATATATTTCGACGCATAAAGATGGTTGTTGTCATGAAGTACAGAGTATCGTGCAATGTCTTCATCGGTGTCATCGCAAAGCACTATTCCAATCGTAGGATTATCTCCTTCGGTTCGTTTCATTTCGTCGTACATCCTGACATACATATCCATTTGTCCAACATCGTTATGGTCTATCTTATACGTCTTTAAGTCAATAAGAACATAGCATTTAAGATAGACATTATAAAACACAAGGTCTATGAAATAGTCCTTTTTCTCTGTGTGAATATGTTGCTGACGAGCCATGAAGGCGAAACCTTTCCCCATTTCAAGCAGGAAGCGTTCAAGATTGTCGATTATTGCTTGTTCTAAGTCAGACTCCCTAAACGAGGAGTCTGCGGTAAAACCGAGAAACTCGCCGACGACGGGGTTCTTGATAAACTCCTTTGGGTCAGGCGTCTGCAAAGGTGCGGTCAATTGCAACATCTCTTGTTTGACGAGGTCTTTGCGTTGCGATGCGAGCAATCGATGATAGTATTGTGAACTGATGTTGCGTTGGAGTGTACGCACGCTCCAATTTTGTTCCATAGTCTCCTGC
>CAYTLU010000183.1:0-5580 GCA_964438665.1 uncultured Bacteroides sp. | reverse complement strand
AGATGACGGACTCTGTTAACCATACCCATCACAGAGGGAGTGTTTTCTTTCACCACAGTGTGATTCATTTTTCTCAAGCCGAGAGCATCTAGAGTACGTATCTGCACATCCGGGCAAATGATACGGCTTTTGATCTGTATGATTTTTATCTGTGCCATAGTGAGAGATTATTAACCGTTAAACACTTTGTCCACTGATACACCGCGATTCTGGGCAACCTGAGCCGGCGAACGCATTTCGTCGAGCGCAGCGATTGTTGCTTTTACGAGGTTGTGGGGATTTGACGAACCTTTTGATTTTGCAAGCACGTCTGTGATGCCGACGCTTTCAAGGACAGCACGCATAGCGCCACCGGCCTTCACGCCCGTACCGTGGGATGCCGGTTTGAGGATAACGCGTGAGCCGCCGAACTTAGCAACCTGTTCGTGGGGGATTGTTCCCTTGTGGACAGGCACACGGATAAGCTTTTTCTTGGCAGCTTCAACACCTTTGGCGATAGCGGCGGTGACTTCATTTGCCTTGCCGAGACCCCAGCCAACGATGCCGTCTTCATTGCCTACAACAACAATCGCAGCAAAAGTAAACGTACGGCCACCTTTGGTAACCTTGGTAACGCGATTGATAGCCACGAGGCGTTCTTTAACCTCGATGTCGTTAGTCGATTTTACTCTATTATTTCTTTTTGCCATGATTTGTTAAAATTTAAGGCCACCGTTACGCGCGGCATCAGCCAATGATTTTACTCTACCGTGGAAGAGGTAGCCATTACGGTCAAACACAACTTCCGTTATTCCTGCAGCCTGCGCTTTCTGGGCGATAGCCTCACCGACCTTGGCTGCGATTTCCGTTTTAGTTCCGCCTTCGATACCTTTTGACGAAGCGGAAGCAAGAGTCTTGCCGACCAGGTCATCAATAAGCTGAACATAGATCTGCTTGTTGGAGCGGAACACCGTCATGCGCGGACGAGCTGCAGTGCCCGAGATCTTACCGCGAATACGGGTTTTGATTTTATTTCTTCTTTGTATCTTGGAGATCATGATAAAATTCTATTAAAATTATTTAGCACTTGCCGATTTTCCGGATTTGCGGCGGATAATCTCGCCAACAAACTTGATACCTTTGCCTTTGTAGGGCTCCGGCTTGCGGAGCGAGCGGATCTTGGCACAAACCTGTCCGAGAAGCTGCTTGTCATCGCTTTCGAGGATGATAAGCGGATTTTTGTTACGTTCGCTCTTGGTTTCGACTTTGACCTCCGGGGGAAGCTTGATATATATAGCATGAGAGTAACCGAGCGAAAGCTCAAGCACCTGGCCTGTTGCGTTGGCACGGTAACCCACACCTACCAATTCCATTTCCTTGCGATAGCCTGTTGACACACCCACGACCATATTGTGGATCAAAGCGCGATAAAGACCATGCTGCGCACGGTGTTCGCGGTCGTCAGAAGGACGTGTCACGCTCAAGTGGTTGCCTTCTACGTTGATTGTCAGATCGGGATTGAAGGTCTGCGAGAGTTCGCCCTTGGGCCCTTTGACTGTTATTACGTTTCCATCCACCTTTACAGTTACACCTGCGGGGATTTCAATGGGAGCTTTACCTATTCTTGACATATCTGTATCCTCCTCTGATTAATAAACATAACACAGCACTTCACCACCCACTTTCTTCTCGCGTGCTTCCTTATTGGTCATCACGCCCTGAGAAGTTGAAAGGATGGCAATACCCAAACCGTTTAACACTCGCGGCATATCTTTGTAGCCGGTATATTGGCGAAGACCCGGACGCGATACGCGCTTGAGAGCTTTGATTGCGTTCACGCGGTCAACGGGATCATACTTCAAGGCGATTTTGATAACGCCTGCGGGGGTCTCACCCTCTATAAACTTATAATTAAGAATATAGCCTTGTTCAAAAAGAATCTTTGTGATTTCTTTTTTCAAGTTTGAGGCAGGAATCTCCACTACGCGATGGTTAGCTTTGATCGCGTTCCTCAATCTTGTTAGATAATCTGCTATTGGATCTGTCATTTTATATAATGTTTAAATTGATTCGGACAAGCCGAACAATATTTAATACTCTAAATCGGGTGCCGCCCACTGTGTGGCCGGCCTCTCTCTTAGATAGTGTTTTTTTACCAGCTTGCTTTCTTCACTCCGGGGATAAGGCCTGCTGATGCCATTTCGCGGAACTGGATACGCGATAGACCGAACTGACGCATGTAGCCTTTCGGACGGCCTGTGATTGAGCAGCGGTTGTGGACACGGATAGGATTGGAATTCTTTGGAAGTGCCTGAAGTTTCTGTGCAGCTTCATAAGCTTCAGCACGGTTTTCCTCATTGACTCCCGAATTGACAATCTTCTTAAGCTCCGCACGCTTTGCAGCGTACTTGGCCACCAACTTCGCACGCTTCACCTCGCGGGCTTTCATTGATTCTTTTGCCATATCAAAAATTGGATGTTAGTTTTTTTTACTTTTTAGCGTTCTTGAAAGGTAGTCCGAAATGCTTGAGCAATGCATAGCCCTCTTCATCGGTGTTGGCCGAAGTCACGAATGTGATGTTCATGCCGAGAAGCTTGCTGATATTGTCGATATTGATTTCGGGGAAGATAATCTGCTCGGTAATGCCAAGTGTATAGTTGCCACGGCCGTCAAGCTTGCCTTCGATACCCTTGAAGTCGCGGATACGAGGAAGAGCCACACGGACAAGACGTTCGAGGAACTCATACATTTTTTCGCGGCGCAGAGTGACCATGACGCCAACAGGCATTTTCTTACGGAGCTTGAAGTTCGAGATATCTTTCTTTGAAAGCGTTGCAACTGCTTTCTGGCCGGTGATGGCTGTCAACTCGTTGATTGCTGTCTCGATGATCTTCTTATCCTGGGTTGCTTCGCCAAGACCCTGATTGATCACGATCTTTTTAAGGCGGGGCACCTGCATTACGGTAGAGTAGTTGAACTCTTTCTCAAGAGCGGGGACGATACGCTCATTGTAATCTTTCTTAAGTGTTGCTGTACTCATTACTTAATCTCCTCTCCTGATTTTTTTGCATATCTAACTTTCTTGCCATCTTCCATCCGGTGGCCAACGCGGGTCGGCTTGCCGGATTTGGGATCGATAAGAGCAAGATTTGAAATATGGATGGGCGCTTCCATCTTCACGAGGCCGCCCTGTGGGTGCTTTGCATTAGGTTTAGTGGCCTTGGTCACAAAATTAACGCCTTCAACGATTGCACGGCCTTTGGACGGGAGCACTTTCAGCACACGACCGGTCTTGCCGCGATCCTCGCCGCTAAGCACATAGACATTATCGTCTTTCTTAATATTTGACTTACTCATTACTTTAAATTTCTAACTGGGGTTAAAGCACTTCGGGAGCAAGCGAAACGATCTTCATGTTTGTGGCACGCAGTTCGCGGGCTACAGGGCCGAAGATACGGGTTCCGCGGAGTTCACCGGCATTGTTCAATAACACACATGCATTGTCGTCGAAACGAATGTAGCTTCCGTCGGCACGGCGGATTTCTTTCTTTGTACGAACAACAACTGCTTTCGATACAGTACCTTTCTTTACGTCAGATGAGGGGATGACACTCTTCACCGAGACGACGATGATGTCGCCCACAGAGGCGTAACGACGACCTGTACCGCCCAGCACATGAATGCACAGGGCTTCTTTGGCTCCGCTGTTGTCTGCAACGGTTAAACGGCTTTCAGTCTGTATCATTTTTATTTAGCTTTTTCGATTATTTCTACTAATCTCCATCTTTTGGTTTTGCTCAGCGGACGAGTTTCCATTAATCGCACGGTGTCGCCGATGTTGCACTCGTTCTTTTCATCATGGGCATGATATTTCTTTGACTTATTGACAAATTTGCCGTAGATGGGGTGTTTTTCTTTCCATTTCACCATAACGGTAATGGTCTTGTCACCCTTATTGCTCGACACAACCCCAATACGTTCTTTTCTCAAATTTCTCTTTTCCATTTGTATTGTTGGGATTATTTATTGTTAAGCTCGCGCCAACGCAATTCAGTCTTAACGCGTGCGATCATTTTACGGTCAGCAGTGATTTTTGCGGGATTGTCAAGTGGAGACACAGAGTGGTTGATTTTCAACTGAGCATACTCCTGCTGCATCTGCTCCAGACGATCCTTCAGATCCTGCGTGCTCATTTCTTTGATTTCTTCTTTCTTCATAGCGGTTTACACGTTTTGAGTAGGATCATAATCACGACGAACAACAAACTTGGTGGTCACCGGAAGTTTCTGGGCTGCCAGACGCAAAGCTTCTTTTGCGATTTCGAAGCTGACGCCTTCAACCTCAATAAGCATGCGGCCGGGCGTTACGGGAGCCACGAACCCTTCGGGAGCACCTTTACCTTTACCCATGCGGACTTCTGCCGGTTTCTTGGTAATAGGTTTATCAGGGAATATTCTGATCCAGATTTGACCTTGACGCTGCATATAGCGGGTCACTGCGATACGAGCCGCCTCAATCTGACGACCGGTAATCCATTTCGACTCCAATGTCTTTATGCCGAACGAACCGAAGGCCAACTGATTGCCGCGCTGAGCATTGCCTTTCATACGGCCTTTTTGCGAGCGGCGAAATTTAGTTTTCTTAGGTTGTAACATTATTTGTTAGGTTGAGGGGGTTAACGATTGTTTTTTGAACGGCGGCTCAATCCGCGGCCTCCACGGCCATGTCCGCTGCCCACGTTGCGGTTGTCCTTTGCATTGTTGGAGAACGAAGGAGCGAGTTCACGCTTGCCATAGACTTCGCCACGGCATATCCATACTTTCACACCGATAACACCGACTTTGGTATGAGCTTCAACCAAAGCATAGTCGATGTCGGCACGAAGCGTGTGGAGCGGCGTGCGACCCTCCTTGAACATTTCCGAACGCGCCATTTCCGCGCCATTCAGACGTCCGCTCACCTGCACCTTGATGCCTTCCGCACCGCTGCGTATTGTTGATGCGATTGCCATCTTGACTGCACGGCGATATGCGATTTTGCCTTCGATCTGGCGAGCGATCGTGCTTGCCACTATCTGAGCATCGAGTTCAGGGCGCTTCACCTCGAAAATGTTGATCTGGACATCCTTGTCGGTGATTTTCTTAAGTTCTTCCTTAAGTTTGTCAACTTCCGAACCTCCCTTGCCGATGATCAGACCGGGGCGGGATGTGCAGACGGTGATGGTGATGAGCTTGAAATTACGTTCGATTACGATGCGCGACACGCTTGATTTTGCAAGACGCACATTGAGATACTTGCGCAGCTTGGAATCTTCGAGGATGGCATCGCTGTATTTCTTACCGCCATACCAGTTTGAATCCCAGCCACGAATTATACCTAAGCGATTGCTGATTGGATTGACTTTTTGTCCCATGTTTGCCTTAATTATTTTGCGTTATCAATTGTGTCCACAATCAAAGTGACGTGGTTGGCACGTTTACGGATTCTATAGCCGCGACCCTGAGGAGCCGGGCGGAGACGTTTGAGCATGGGAGCGCAGTTGACCTGAATGGTGCTCACACGGAGCATACCGGCTTCCACCTGTTGATTGTTTTTGGCTT
>CAYTLU010000182.1:0-4611 GCA_964438665.1 uncultured Bacteroides sp. | reverse complement strand
TTACTAAAGGCGTGTCGAAACAGATGCTCCCCATTTATGACAAGCCGATGGAGTATTATCCTATTCTACATTGATGCTTGCCGGAACACGAGATATTCTTATTATATCGCCTCCTCGCGATTTGCCAATGTTCCGAGAATTATTAGGCGATGGAAGTAATTTTGGCGTGCGATTCTCATATAAGATTCAACCTTCTCCAGATGGTCTGACTCAGGCATTCATTCTTGGTGAAGAATTTATTGGAGAAGATGCAGCGTGTCTCATTCTTGGTGACAATATATTTCACGGCAACTATTTCATTCCTAAACTTGAAGCTGCAATCAGGGATGCAGAAAAGAACAACAAGGCAACGGTATTGGGTGAAAGACCTTGAATGATACGGTGTGGCTGAATTTGATAGCAATGGCAAGTGCATTTCCATTGAAGAGAAGCCACAGCTGCCGAAGTCGAATTATGCCGTTGTGGGGCTGTATTTCTATTCTCATAATGTTGTTGAGAAAGCGAAACAAATAAAGCTATCAGCACGTGGCGAATTAGAGATTACCACGCCCAACCAGGTCTATTTGTCAGAGAAGAATTTGAATATCCAACTATTAGGATATGGCTTTACTTGGCTTGACACAGGTACGCACGAATCTCTTTTGGAGCCCTTAGCATATATCAAAGCTATTGAGAAGCGGCAAGGTCTTAAAGTGGGTTGTCTGGAGGGTATTGCTTACCGCAACGGATGAATCTCCGAGGAGAAAATGCGGGAGGTTACACAGCCGATGCTGAAAAATGAGTATGGCCAATACCTCATTCAAGTAATAGAGGAGGTTAACCGTAAAAAGCAAAAAGCATGAAGCGCAACATTCTTATTACAGGCGGAGCCGGATTCATCGGTTCTCATGCTGTCCGTCTGTTTGTCAACAAATATCCGGATTATCATATTGTCAATTTGGGTAAACTGACATACACCGGCAACCTTGCCAACCTTAAGGATATTGAGGATAGATCTAACTATACCTTTATATAATGAATCGAGCAGATTCTGTTAATATAGATACTAAACTTGATTTAATAGTAGCAACAGCGATTTTAAGTACAAGTTCTATGTATGTAGAAAATGATAATTTAATGTACTAAGCCAACAAACAATACAGCCCATGCTTAACAACGTACCCCCCCCCAGAAAATCAGATGGACAAAATTGCAGACTGCGTGAGTTTGACGCGCTTCGCGGATTCTCAATGCTTTCTGTAGTGTTTGCACATACTTTAAGTCAGACCGGAGTCGATGCAGGTGCAACAGTGTCAGGTGCGTTTGTGATTTCATATTTCATGCCCTTGTTCTTTTTCATCAGCGGCTACTTTGCCTTTAAGCCTTATGAAAAATGGACTAAAGAGACTTACCGCCGGCAAATACCTCAGAAAATAAAGGCGTTGGTAATATGCACACTGGTCTTTTACACTTTCAGATATTATTACATTGGTGCGAATCCATTGGGCTGGATTGAACACGGCTTTATGGGATACTGGTTTACGATTGTGCTTTTCGATATGTTCGTAATTTACTATGCGGTTACGGCTATAGCGCGACTAATAAATAAAGACTGTATCCTGCCGTTAATGATTGTGCTCGGTTTGTCTGGCCCGATATTGATTCAACTGGGAATGACCGATGAGGGGTGGTTTGGTACAATCTTCGGGACAACCAATCTTTGTTTCTTCTTGCAATGGTTTGTCCTTGGACTTGTGGCTAAGCGGTACTTTCGTGTATTTAGACGAATTCTCTTGGACGATCGGGTAAAAGCGATACTTATAATAGCCTATATCATAGGCTTGTGTGGATTTCATGATAACATACCATCTCCGGTCGTTGCCAAGATAGCCGGGAGCGTTGTAGTGCCATACATCGGTGTCCTAACATTAGTGGCATTGTTTTACAGCTTTAGCGACTATTTTAATAGCAATGCCATGCCGGCAAGATTCCTGTGCTTTTCGGGCCGACGCACACTCGACATCTATATGCTTCACTATTTCTTTCTGCCGTCGCTGCCTATGCTCGGCGTATGGATAGCACCCGACTCGATGCTACTCTTCCAGATGCTGGTTGGAGGCGTGCTGGCCATAGCCATTACCGCTGTCTGTCTGTTGCTGAGCAATTGTCTGCGCACAAGCACTCTCCTTGCCGATTGGCTCTTTGGAGTCAGAGTTGCCCAGCAATAGAAGTTGGATTCCAATATAGGTCTTTTTAATAGATTAAACATGATTTGGATATACTGCAAAAAGAGTAGCTTATATTCATCTTATCTTTTCAATGTAAAGAAATTAGCTAAAGACTGATGAATATTACCGAATTGGGTATAGGAACAGCTGTTGGCGTGACACTATATAAGCCATTGTGTATTCGTTTGTACTCAAAGGTCGGTAAAATTATAGGCTCTGTCGGCATAGGTATCTCTCTTTTTCTCCCTTTGATTTTTGAGAAGACAGATATGCCGTTGTAGGTCTGTTTTTCTATCCTCATAATGTTGTTGAGAAAGCGAAACAAACAAAGCCATCAGCATGTGGCGAATTGGAGATTACGACACTCAACCAAGCCTATTTGGAAGAAGACAATTTGAATATACAGTTATTGGGTCGTGGATTTACTTGGCTTGATACCGGAACACACGAGTCTCTTTTTGAGGTATCTGCATATATTGAGGCAATAGAAAAACGTCAAGGCTTAAAAGTCGGTTGTCTTGAAGGTATCGCCTATCGCAAAAGCTGGATTTCAGAGGATAAGTTACGTGAAGTTGCCCAACCAATGCTCAAAAACGAGTATGGGCAATACCTTCTTCAGGTGAGAGAAGAGGTTAACTACAAACGGAATAGAAATAATGAAGCGTAATATACTCATCACTGGCGGCGCCGGATTTATCGGCAGCCATGTTGTGAGGCTATTTGTAAACAAATACCCCGACAACCACATTGTCAATCTCGACAAACTGACCTACGCCGGCAACCTTGCCAATCTCAAGGATATTGAGGATAGACCTAACTATACCTTTGTTAAGGCAGATATTGCTGACCTTGATGAAATGCGTCGAATTATCGGCGAAAACAAAATAGATGGGATTATCCACCTTGCCGCTGAGAGTCATGTCGACCGCTCAATCAAAGACCCGTTTACTTTTGCCCGCACCAACGTAATGGGTACGCTTTCATTGTTGCAGGCCGCAAAAGAGTATTGGGAATCCTTGCCGGAGAAATATGAAGGGAAACGCTTCTACCACATATCCACCGATGAAGTCTATGGCGCATTGGAACTGACCAATCCGGAGGGAATCGAGTCGCCGTTCACCACAGTTGCCTCGTCGGAACACCACCATGCCTACGGCACCGAGTTCTTCCTCGAGACAACCAAGTATAATCCACACTCACCATATTCGGCCTCCAAGGCCTCGAGCGACCACTTTGTCCGTGCCTACCACGATACTTACGGCATGCCGACAATCGTGACCAACTGCTCCAATAACTACGGCCCGTATCAGTTCCCCGAAAAATTGATACCGCTATTCATCAACAATATCCGCCATCGTAAACCTCTGCCTGTTTATGGCAAAGGTGAAAACGTCCGAGATTGGCTCTATGTCGAGGACCACGCCCGAGCAATCGACCTAATATTTCATAAAGGCACGATAGCCGAAACCTACAACATCGGAGGCTTTAACGAGTGGAAGAACATTGATATAATCCGTGTGATTATAAAAAAACCGTCGACCGCGTGCTCGGCAATCCCGAAGGCTACAGCGAGGAACTGATAACATATGTCACCGACCGCCTCGGCCACGACATGCGCTATGCCATCGACAGCCGCAAACTCCAGCGCGAACTCGGCTGGGAACCCTCACTCCAGTTTGAAGAAGGTATTGAAAAGACCGTTCGCTGGTATCTCGATAACCAGGATTGGATGGATAACATCACCTCCGGCGAATATGAGCGCTACTACGAAGATATGTATAAAAACAGATGAACGTTGACATAACGTTTATCATTTAGGTTCATTATTGTAAAGAGTCAGCAACCATCATGGCTGAGCAATCTCTAAAACGGCAAACATTCAATGGTGTCATTTGGCGCATCCTCGAAACCGGAGGCACTCAGATGATACAATTGGTTATCAGTATTGTTTTGGCACGCCTCATTTTGCCAGAGCAATTTGCTGCCATTGCCATGCTTTCCATATTCTTAGCCGTAGCCGGTATATTTATAAATTCAGGGTTTTCTACGGCTTTAATGAGAAAAAATGACCGTACTCAAGTCGATTGCAGCACTGTTTTTTATTTTAATATCGCTATTTCGGTATTGTCTTATTTAATACTGTATTTTGTAGCTCCCTATGTCGCTATTTTCTATAATATTCCGGAACTGAAGCCTATTTTGCGAGTTTCTGCCATATCGCTGATTATAGGTTCAACAGCAGGCGTCCACAGAACCCTGTTCACCGCAAGAATGGATTTCAAATCGCTTGCCAAGTATAATATAGCGGCTCTGATAATATCAGGTGGAATTGGTATGTTCATGGCTTATAAGGGATTTCAGGTATGGGCATTGGTTACACAGTCCATCGTATCTACGGTGGTGA